>JBCCHV010000031.1 GCA_039028635.1 Acidobacteriota bacterium | reverse complement strand
GACGGAGATGGTGATGCCGGGCGACAACGTCAACTTGTCGGTCCAGCTGATCGCTCCCATCGCCATGGAGAAGGGCGTTCGCTTCGCCATCCGCGAGGGCGGACGCACCGTCGGCGCCGGAACCGTCACCGAAATCGTCGAATAGGACGACTGGGCCGGCAATCGGGGAATCTGAGGAACGATCATGGACAACGAGAAGATTCGCATTCGCCTCAAGGCGTACGACTACCGCATCCTGGACACCTCCACCCACGAGATCGTGGATACGGCTCGGCGGACGGGAGCCCGGGTGGTCGGTCCCATTCCCCTGCCCACGCACATCGCGCGGTATACGGTGAACCGCTCGCCGCACGTCGACAAGAAGTCGCGCGAGCAGTTCGAGATCCGCACCCACAAGCGCCTGCTCGACATTTTCGAGCCGACCAGCCAGACCGTCGACGCTCTGATGAAGCTCGAGCTGCCGGCCGGTGTGGACGTCGAGATCAAGGCCTTCGGCAAGTAGAGGTGGGACGATGCAAGGAATCCTAGGCAAAAAGCTGGGCATGACCCAGATCTTCCAGGACAACGGTCGCGCCGTTCCGGTGACCGTCGTGCAGGCCGGTCCGTGCCGCGTGGTGCAGCGCAAGACCGCCGACAACGACGGCTACGATGCGGTGCAGGTCGGCCTGGTCGAGGACGACACGCCCAACCAGGTGAATTCCCCGATGTCCGGTCACTTCAAGAAGGCCGGCGTCGAGCCTGCCCGTTTCCTCGCCGAGTTCCATGTCGAGGCCGATGCCGAGCTGGCTGCCGGCGACGAGTACAAGGCCTCGATCTTTGCCGAGGACGACTACGTCGACGTCATCGGGACGAGCAAGGGCAAGGGCTTTCAGGGGGTGATCAAGCGTCACGGCTTCGGCGGTGGACGCGCCACCCACGGCTCGATGTTCCACCGCGCCCCGGGCTCGATCGGTCAGTCCGCATACCCCTCTCGCGTCTTCCCGGGAGTTCGTCTGCCGGGTCAGATGGGAGCGGCCCGGATCACCACCAAGAACCTGCTGGTGGTGAAGGTCGACGAAGAGCGCAACTTGATCTACCTGAGGGGCTCCGTGCCGGGCTCGCGTGGCGGTTACATCGCCATCCAGCGTGCCAAGCGCGGCTAGGTCGAAGGGATCTGAGAGATGAAGATCGCAGTCAAGAATCTCGACAACAAGACGCTGCGGGAGATCGAGCTCCCGGAGGCGGTGTTCGGATATCCCTACAACGAGCACCTGATCCACGAGGCGGTGCAAGCGGTCCAGGCCGCCGCTCGCCGCGGCACGCACAAGACCAAGACCCGCTCCGAGGTCTCCGGTTCCGGTCGCAAGCTGTGGCGTCAGAAGGGCACCGGGCGCTCGCGGGTGGGCGACATCCGCAACCCCAAGTGGCGCAAGGGTGGCATCGTCCACGGTCCGCAACCGCGCAGCTACGAGAAGAAGCTTTCGGCCCGTGAGAAGCGCAACGCCCTGAAGTCGGCGCTGTCGCGCAAGATCGCCGCCGAGCAGATCACCGTTCTCGACTCCCTCGAGCTGGCGAGTCACCGCACCCAGGAGTTGGCGAAGTCCCTCTCCGGCCTCGGCATCGAGGGCAAGGCTCTGCTGGTGGATTCGCGCGACAACCTCAACCTCGAGCGGGCATCGCGCAACAACCCGGCCTTGAAGGCGGTGGACGCGTTGGCGGTGAACGTTTACGACGTCGTCGGTCGCCCCCATTTGCTGCTCAGCGAAGGGGCGCTGAACCGCCTTTTGGAGGTGCTTTCGAAATGAGGGTTCAAGACGTCATCCGGCGCCCGCTGATCACCGAGAAGTCGACGGAGCTGCGCGACGAGCGCAACATCGTGGCCTTCGAGGTCGATCGCCGGGCCAACAAGATCGAGGTCAAGAAGGCCGTCGAGGCGCAGTTCAAGGTGCGTGTCGCCGAAGTGCGGATGGCCAACATGCACGGCAAGATGCGGCGTCAGGGCAGGTCCTTCGGCCGCCGTCCCGATTGGAAGAAGGCTTACGTCCGGCTGGCGCCGGGCGAGAAGTCGATCGAGTTCTTCGAGGGGGTCTAGACCATGGCGATCAAAGAGAGAAAGCCGACCAACCCGGCGAGCCGGTTTCAGACCTATCCGACCTTCGAGGAGATCACGGAGACGCGGCCCTACAAGCCGCTGACCCGCGGCAAGAAGCGCACCGGAGGTCGCAACAACTCGGGCCGCCAGACGATCTGGTTCCGGGGCGGAGCTCACAAGCGCCGTCATCGCACCATCGACTTCAAGCGCCAGAAGCACGGCGTGCCGGCGAAGGTGGCGACCATCGAGTACGACCCCAATCGCTCGGCGCGCATCGTCCTGCTGCACTACGCCGACGGCGACAAGCGCTACATGCTGTACGTCCACGGCCTGGAGGTCGGCGATACGGTGATGAGCGGCGAGACCGCCGAGGTCAACCCGGGCAACTGTTTGCCGCTGGCGAAGATCCCCCTCGGTACGATCATCCACAACGTGGAGCTTCGTCCGGGCAAGGGCGGCCAGCTGGTGCGCAGCGCCGGCGCCGGCGCCCAGCTAATGGCGAAGGAGGGTCGTTACGCCCAGGTCAAGCTGCCCTCCGGCGAGGTGCGCAAGGTGCTGATGACCTGCTACGCCACCATTGGCCAGGTGGGTAACCTCGACCACGAGAACGTCTCGTTGGGCAAGGCCGGTCGAAATCGCTGGCGTGGCCGTCGGCCGCACAACCGTGGCGTCGTGATGAATCCGGTCGATCACCCGATGGGTGGTGGTGAGGGCCGCTCCTCCGGTGGTCGGCACCCCTGCACTCCGTGGGGTGTCCCGACCAAGGGTTACAAGACGCGAAACAACAAGCGCACCGACGGCATGATCGTGCGGCGCCGCAACAAGAAGTAGCGGGAGAGATACCATGGCGCGTTCGCTCAAAAAGGGATTCTTCATCGACGACCATCTCATCGCGAAGGTCGATCGCATGAACGAGTCGGGACAGAAGCGGGTGATCAAGACCTGGTCCCGGCGTTCGACGATCATTCCGGACATGGTGGGTCACACCATCGCCGTGCACAACGGGGCCAAGTTCATCCCGGTGTACGTCAGCGAGAACATGGTCGGTCACAAGCTCGGGGAGTTCGCCATGACGCGAACCTTCCGCAGTCACGCCGGCGGCAAGAAGAACGAGCGGGGGGCTCGCGCCCGCTAGGGCGGGGCTCGCGAAGGAGGCTGCGAAGATGGAAGTTACAGCACGACTCCGGTACCACCGGGGATCCCCGCAGAAGGTGCGGTTGGTGGCGGACATGATCCGCGGCAAGGAGGTCGACGAAGCGGCGGCTATCCTGAGGCTCAGCACCAAGGCAGCGGCTCGTCCGATCGAGAAGCTGCTGAAGTCGGCCGTCGCCAACGCCGAGAACCGCGACGATCAGGCGGATATCGACCGCCTCTATGTCAAGGAGATCTTCGTCGACTGCGGCCCCACGCTGAAGCGTCTGCGGCCGCAGCCGATGGGACGGGCTTTCCGCATCCTCAAGCGGCAGAGCCACGTCACGATCAAACTCGATTCCCGCAAGGGTGAGGATTAAGGAGAGCTTCGGTGGGTCAGAAAACTCATCCCTACGGGTTCCGTCTCGTCTACAACCAGACCTGGCATTCGCGCTGGTATGCCGAGAGCAACTACGCCGACATCCTGCTTGAGGACGTCGAGCTGCGCGAGGGGCTGAAGAAGCGCCTCGCCCACGCCGGCGTCAGTGAGATCGACATCGAGCGGGCCGCCGAGCGCATGCGCATCACCATCTACACCTCGCGACCGGGCATCATCATCGGCCGCAAGGGGGCCGAGGTCGACAAGCTGCGCGACGACCTGATCAAGAAGCTCGGTCGGGAAGTCCACATCAATATCCAGGAGGTGCAGCGGCCGGAGCTCGATGCCCAGCTGGTGGCGCAGTCCATCGCCGGGCAGCTCACCCGCCGCGTCTCCTTCCGGCGCGCCATGCGCAAGGCCATGGAGTCGGCCTTCCGGTTCGGCGCCAAGGGCATCAAGATCATGGTCTCCGGTCGCCTCGGTGGGCACGAGATCGCGCGCACCGAGTGGTACCAGGAAGGCCGTCTGCCGCTGCACACGCTGAAGGCGGACATCGACTACGGGTTGGCCGAGGCCAACACCACCTACGGCCTGATCGGCGTCAAGGTGTGGGTTTACAAGGGCGACCTGCTGCGCGAGCGCAGCCGTCGCGCGACCGCCTGACGGGGCGAGGATTGGAGAGTTAAGCCATGTTGATGCCGAAGAAGGTCAAGCACCGGAAGCAGCAGCGCGGTCGGCGCAAGGGCAACACCAAGGGCGGCGACTACATCGCCTTCGGCGACTACGCTCTGCAGGCCCTCGAGCCGGGCTGGATGACCGCCCGACAGATCGAGGCCGCCCGTATCGCCATCACCCGCGCCGTGAAGCGTGGTGGCAAGGTCTGGATTCGGGTCTTCCCGGACAAGCCGGTCACCAAGAAGCCCCTCGAAACCCGAATGGGTAAGGGTAAGGGCAGCCCGGAAGAGTGGGTGGCGGTGATCAAGCCGGCCCGCATCATCTATGAGCTCGAAGGGGTGGAGCCGGAGGTGGCCGCCGAGGCCATGCGCTTGGCGTCCTACAAGCTGCCCTTCAAGACCCGTTTCGTGACGCGCAACGACGAGTACAGGTGAGGTAGATCATGAAGGCTTCGGAACTGCGGGAGCAGAAGGTCGAGGAGCTTCTCGAGAAAGAGAAGGAGCTCGCGGAACAGCTTTTCGTCCTGCGCCTCCACAAAGTGACGGGACAGTTGGAAAAGCCGTCCAAGGTGGGGCAGGTGAAGCGGGACCTGGCTCGGGTGTTGACGGTCCTGCGCGAGAAGCGGGCCGAGGGAGGTGGGCAATGACGCAAGAGACGCAGAACGGCCGCGGCCGGCAGCAGACCAAGGTCGGCACGGTGGTGAGCGACAAGATGGACAAAACCGTCACGGTGGCGGTGAACAAGACCGTGATGCATCCGCTCTACCTGCGATACATGAAGAAGACGACCCGCTTCGCGGCCCACGACGAGGCCAATGAGTGCAACGTCGGCGATCAGGTGATGATCGTTTCGAGTCGTCCGTTGTCGAAGAACAAGCGCTGGCGGGTTCGCGAGATCCTGAAGCGCGCCGAGTAGGAGGCACTTGAGCCATGATCCAAATGGGAACTGTTCTCGACGTGGCCGACAACTCGGGGGCCAAGAAGATCGCCTGCATTCAGTTGCGCGGTGGATCTTCCGGGCGCTACGGCCGGCTCGGCGACGTCATCACCGCTTCCGTCAAGGAGGCGACGCCGGATGGCACCGTCAAGAAGGGCACGGTGGTCAAGGCGGTGATCGTGCGCACCCGCAAGGAGCAGCGGCGCCGCGACGGCAGCTACATTCGCTTCGACAACAACTCGGCGGTGCTGGTCAACGATGCCGGCGAGCCGGTGGGCACCCGCGTCTTCGGTCCGGTGGCCCGGGAGCTGCGCGAGAAGCGCTACATGAAGATCGTTTCGCTGGCTCCGGAGGTTCTGTAATGAACAAGCTCCATGTCAAGAAAGGCGACCAGGTCCTGGTGCTCGCCGGCAAGGATCGCGGCTCCAAGGGAAAGGTGCTGCGAGTGATGGCGAACGAGCGCAAGGCGGTGGTCGAGCGAGTGAATCTGGTCAAGCGTCACACCAAGCCCAATCCCCAGCAGGGAGTGCAGGGCGGTGTGCTCGAGCGCGAGGCGCCGATTCACGTCTCGAATTTGATGGTGATTTGTCCGGAGACCGGCAAGCCCTCGCGAATCGAGCGCAAGCGGCTCGAGGACGGACGGGGAGTGCGGGTCGCCAAGAAGACCGGCTCCACCCTCCGGTGACGAAGGCTCGGTGAGGTTTTAGAACGATGGCAGACAAGAAGACCGAAGCGGCCAAGAACGGCAACGGCTACGTGCCGCGGCTGCGCACCCGCTACTTCGACGAAGTGATTCCGAAGCTGCGCGAAGAGTTCGGCATCGAAAACGTGATGGCCGTGCCTCGCTTGGTGAAGGTCAATCTCAACATGGGCGTCGGCGAGGCGATCCAGAACATCAAGGTTCTGGACAACGCCGTCGCCGAGCTGGCGGCGATCGCCGGCCAGCAGCCGATGACCACCCGGGCCCACAAGTCGATCTCGAACTTCAAGCTGCGCGAAGGCATGCCGATCGGATGCCGGGTCACCCTGCGCGGGACCCGCATGTGGGATTTTCTCGATCGCTTGATCTCGGTGGCTTTGCCCCGAGTGCGCGACTTCCGGGGTATCCCGACGCGTAGCTTCGACGGGCGTGGCAACTACACCCTGGGCGTCCGTGACCACCTGATCTTCCCGGAGATCGATTACAACAAGGTGGACAAGTCCAAGGGTCTGAACATCACGGTCGTCACGACGGCCGGTAACGACGAACGAGCCCTGTTCCTGCTGCGGGAGCTCGGTATGCCGTTCGTGCGGCCTCGTGCCTAGGGCGCGCCGGCGACTGTAAGGAGAAAAGTCAGTGGCTACCGCTGCGAAGATCGCAAAGACGAAGAAGACCCCGAAGTTCTCGGTGCGGCATCGCAACCGCTGCAGGATCTGCGGCCGTCCCCGTGGCTACTATCGGAAGTTCGGCCTCTGCCGAATTCACCTGCGGGACTTGGCGCTCCACGGCTATCTGCCGGGGGTCATCAAGGCGAGCTGGTAGGCGAGGGGAGTAGATCATGACGATGACCGATCCGATTTCGGATCTCTTGACCCGAATTCGCAATGCCATCCTGAGCAAGCACGACCGGCTCGACCTGCCGTCGTCGAAGCTCAAGCTCGAGGTCTGCCGAGTCCTCAAGCAGGAGGGTTACATCCAGAACTATCGCTTCATCGAGGGGCAGCCGGTGGGCACCATTCGGGTCTACCTGCGCTACAACGACGAAGGGACGTCGGCGATCAGCCACATGGCCCGGGTCAGCAAGCCCGGGCGGCGGGTTTACCGCGGTGCCGACGACGTGCCGGAGATTCGCAACGGTCTCGGCGTGGCGATCGTGTCGACTTCCCAGGGCTTGCTCTCCGATGCCGACGCGCGCTCCCGTCGGGTCGGTGGCGAGATCCTCTGCGAGATCTGGTAGGAGGTAGAAGATGTCGCGTATCGGAAGGATGCCGGTCCCGATTCCGAAGGGGGCCAAGATCGACATCGCCGACGGTGTGTTCACCGCCGAGGGCCCCAAGGGCAAGGTGATGCAGTCCTTGTTCGATGGCTTCCCGGTGGAGATGGAAGACGGTCAGATCACCGTCGGCCGCCCTGGCGACACGGGTCCCGATCGCTCGAAGCACGGTCTCTTGCGGTCGCTGATCTCGAACGCCGTCATCGGCGTCACCGAGGGCTTCTCGAAGGAGCTGGAGATCATCGGTGTCGGTTATCGGGCCGAGGTCAAGGGCAAGGAGATTCATTTCGCTCTCGGCTACTCGCACCCGGTGATCTTCGCGATTCCCGATGGCATCGCGATCGAGATCGACAAGAACTATCGCATGAAGGTGAGTGGTGCGGATCGCCAGCAGGTCGGCCAGGTGGCCGCCGAGATCCGTAGCCTGCGCCGCCCGGACCCCTACAAGGGCAAGGGCATCAAGTATTCCGACGAGGTGATTCGTCGCAAGGTTGGCAAGGCCGGCGCCTAAGGCGACGGCTGCGAGGAGAGTTCGATGAGCGACTACCAGGCGAAGCGATTGAAGCTCAAGCGCCACCGCCGTCAGCGGTCCCACGGCCGTCTGCGCAACCGCGTCAAGGGCACCTCCGAGCGTCCGCGGTTGGCCGTCTTCAAAAGCCTGAAGCACTTCTATGCCCAGGTCATCGACGACGCCGCCGGGCGTACTCTGGCGTCGGCGAGCACCCTGGACAAGGAAGTCCAGGGCCTGATCGACACCGGCTCCTGCAACCGGGCGGCGGCCGCCGCCGTCGGTGCCACGATCGCCGAGCGGGCCAAGGCCCAGGGCGTCGAATCGGTGGTCTTCGATCGCGGCGGCTTCATCTATCACGGCAAGATCCAGGCGGTCGCCGACGCGGCGCGCGAAAAGGGTCTCAAGTTCTAAGGAACTGAGGATCTCGAGGAGAGTATTGTGGCCAGGGACTTTGAGCGCGACAGCGAGTTTTTCGAGCAGGTGGTACACATCAACCGCGTCACCAAGGTGGTGAAGGGTGGTAAGAACTTTTCCTTCTCCGCCTTGGTGGTGATCGGTGACGGCAACGGCCGCGTCGGCTACGGTTCGGGCAAGGCCAAAGAAGTTCCGTCGGCGATCCGCAAGGGCATCGACGTTGCCAAGCGCAACATGATTCGTGTACCGATGAAGGGCAACACCATTCCGCACGAGGTCACCGGAATCTTCGGGGCCGGGCGGGTGTTGCTCAAGCCTGCCTCCGAGGGTACCGGAGTGATCGCCGGTGGTCCGGTGCGAGCCGTCCTCGAGACGGCCGGAATCCAGGACATTCTCACCAAGTCCCTGGGCACCACGAACCCTCACAATGTGATCAAGGCGACCTTTGCCGGGCTCCTCGAGCTGCGCACCGAGAAGCAGGTTCGCCGCTTGCGCGGTTTGCCGCCGCGGGAAGAAGCGGCCAAGGGCGACAAGAACGCGAGCGTGGCCTGAGCCACCGGGAGTGTGAGAGATGGCGAGTGAACCGAAGCGCATCAGAATCCGCCAGGTCCGTAGCGGTATCGGAGCCCGCAAGACCCATCGCGAGGTCCTCCGAACCCTCGGTCTGCGGCATCCCCACCACGAGGTCGAGCGGGTCGACACCCCGGCCGTCCGTGGCGCCGTGAAGAAGATCTCTTACTTGGTCGAAGTCGTCGAGGAAGCATGATGAACCTGCACGAGCTGTCTCCCGCCAAAGGGAGCAAGAAGAACAAGAAGCGCGTTGGCCGGGGACCCGGATCCGGTGTCGGCAAGACCGCTGGCCGCGGTCACAAAGGTCAGCGCTCCCGTACCGGTTTCAGCCGCCGCCTGGGCTTCGAGGGTGGTCAGATGCCGCTGGTTCGGCGGGTGCCGAAGCGTGGCTTCACCAACATCTTCCGCATCGAGTTCTCGGTGGTGAATCTCTCGTCCCTGGAGGGTTTCGAGGGCGACGTCACTCCCGAGTCGCTGCTGGCGGCGGGATTGGTGCGCAAGGGCCGGCCGGTGAAGATCCTCGGTCAGGGTGAAGTGTCGAAGGCCCTCAAGGTGACCGCTCACAAATTCAGCAAAACCGCCCGCGAGAAGATCGAAGCGGCCGGAGGATCGTGCGAGGAGTCGGGCTCGTGATCGAGAGCTTCCGCAATATTTTCAACATCGAGGATCTGCGCAACCGGATCCTCTTCATGTTCGGGCTGCTGGCGGTCTATCGCATCGGCTGCTACATCCCCACCCCGGGTGTCGACTCGGAGGCCCTGCTGCAGTTCATGGAGCAGAATCAGGGCACCATCTTCGGCTTCGTCAACACCTTCACCGGGGGCAGCCTGAGCCAGATGGCGGTCTTCTCGCTGGGGATCATGCCGTACATTACGGCGTCCATCATCCTGCAGCTCCTGACCGTGGTTTGGCCCTACCTGGAGAAGCTCTCCAAAGAAGGCGAGCTCGGCCGCCGGAAGATCACCCAGTACACCCGCTACGGCACCGTGCTGATCTCGATCATCCAGTCGACCGGTATCGCATTCTTCCTCGAGAGCG
The DNA here is from genome assembly GCA_039028635.1 of Acidobacteriota bacterium. Lineage (NCBI taxonomy): Bacteria > Pseudomonadati > Acidobacteriota > Acidobacteriota bacterium. The sequence continues at coordinate 60,542 of JBCCHV010000031.1, read as the reverse complement.
TCACCTTGCCGGCCGGTGCCCGCCTGGTTCCAGAACCCGGTTGGGGCTTCCGGTTGATGACCATCATCACCCTGACCACCGGCTGTTCCGTGGTCATGTGGCTGGGTGAGCAAATCTCTGAACGCGGCATCGGCAACGGAATTTCGTTGATCATCTTCGCCGGCATCGTGGTCGGCCTGATCCCGGCGATCATCCAGACGGTGCAGTCGGTGCAGACCGGCAACCTCAACGCCATCGGCATTCTTCTCTTGGTGGTGGTGATGGTCGGGGTGGTCGCCTTCTGTGTCTACATGGAGAAGGCGCAACGAAGAATCCCGGTGCAGTACGCCAAGCGGGTGGTGGGCCGTCGCGTCTACGGTGGTCAGAGCACTTACCTGCCGCTGCGCGTCAACACCGGTGGCGTGATCCCGGTGATTTTCGCCAGCTCGGTGGTGATGGTGCCGCAGACCTTCGCCCAGATGTGGCAGAACCAGGAATGGGTCCAGAAGTCGGCGTCGGCGATCGCCTGGGGGCAGCCTCTCTACTACCTGCTCTACGTCGCGGCGATCATCTTCTTCTCCTACTTCTACGTCTCGATCATCTTCAACCCGGCGGACCTGGCCGACAACATGCGCAAGTACGGGGGTTTCATCCCCGGGATTCGGCCCGGCAAGCGCACCGCCGAGTACATCGACAAGATCTTGACCCGCATCACCCTGGTGGGCTCGAGCTATCTGGCGCTGGTTTCGGTGCTGCCGGACTTCCTGCTCAACGGCTTCAAGGTCGCCGGCCTGCCGTTCGTCGGGGCCAACCTCGACACGATGATGCCGGCCTGGTTCACCGACGGACTGGGGATCCAGTTCTACTTCGGAGGCACCTCGCTGCTGATCATCGTCAGCGTGGCGATGGACACGGTGCAGCAGATCGAAAGCCAGCTCGTGATGCGCAACTACGAGGGCTTCATGAAGAAGGGCCGAATCAAGGGTCGCCGAGGATAATCGACGTGCGTCTCGTGCTTCTCGGTCCGCCCAACTCGGGCAAGGGGACCCAGGCTTCGCTGCTGGCGGAGCGACTGGCCATCCCGGCGATCTCCACGGGGGAGATGTTGCGCGGAGCGGTGGCCGAGAAGAGCGAGCTCGGCCTGCGGGTCGAGAGCATCATGGATTCCGGTCGGTTGGTGGATGACGACACGATGGCGGCGGTGGTCGAGGATCGATTGAGTCGGTCCGATGCCCGCCAAGGATTTTTGCTCGACGGTTATCCTCGAACATTGCCCCAGGCGGCGACACTTGAGGGTATACTCGTGAGTTCGCAGTCGGATCTCGACGCCGTCGTGTCGATCGAGGTTCCGGAGACGGTCCTGATCGAGCGCGCCCTGGGGCGTGGACGGCAGGACGACAGCGCCGAAGTGATGAAGGAACGGCTACGGGTGTATGACGAGTTGACGGCCCCGCTGGTCGGCTATTACAAAGACCGCTCCAAGCTCCACACCCTCGATGGCAATCGTCCCGTCGAGGTGGTGTTTGAGAGCATTCTGGAGGTCCTCGGGCACTGAGCCCAAGGGCCTGGCACCTTTCAGTCGGACTGGCCGGCTGAGAGACACAAGCAACGGACGCAGAAGGTAATAAGTTTGTCCAAGAAAGAAGATGCGATCGAGGTCGAGGCGACCGTCGTCGAGCCCCTTCCGAACACCATGTTCAAGGTCGAGCTCCCGAACGGTCATCAGGTTCTGGCCCATATCTCCGGCAAGATGCGGAAGCATTTCATCCGAATCCTGCCCGGCGATCGGGTGTTGGTGGAGCTGTCGCCCTACGATCTGAATCGCGGCCGTATCGTCTACCGCTTGAAGTAGACGGACTGGAGAGGTGCACCCATGAAGGTACGCTCGTCGGTGAAACCCATGTGTTCGAAGTGTAAGGTCGTCCGTCGCAAGGGTGTGGTGCGGGTGATCTGCGAGAACCCGAAACACAAACAGCGTCAGGGGTAGGAAAGAGCCATGGCACGTATTGCAGGGGTGGATCTACCCCAGAACAAGCAGGTTTGGGTCGGCCTGACCTACATTTATGGAATCGGCCGTACTCGCTCCCTCAAGATTCTCGACCGCGCCGGTGTCGAGTCCGTCACCAAGGTGCGCGACCTGACCGAGGATGAGGCGCGCAAGATTCGCGACATCATCACGGAAGAAGGGCGCGTCGAGGGCGATCTGCGGAAGAACGTCAGTCAGCACATCAAGCGCCTGATGGAGATCGGGTGCTACCGCGGCGTCCGGCACCGCAAGGGCTTGCCCGTGAACGGTCAGCGGACCAGCACCAACGCTCGCACCCGCAAGGGGCCGCGGCGCGGTGCCGTCGCCGGCAAGAAGAAGGTCAAGAAGTAAGCGATAGGAAGAGATTATGGCCAAAGCAGGCGGTAAGAAGAAGACCGGAAAGCGCAAGGAAAAGCGCAACGTCCCCCACGGCGTGGCGCACATCCAGGCGACGTTCAACAACACCATCGTGTCGATCAGCGATCCGGAGGGCAACGTGCTCACCTGGTCGTCGGCCGGCAAGATGGGCTTCAAGGGCTCCCGAAAGGGTACTCCCTTCGCGGCCCAGATGGCGGCCCAGAACGCCGGTCATCAGGCCAAGGATCAGGGCGTTCGCTCGGTCGATGTGCTGGTCAAGGGGCCCGGCGGTGGTCGCGAGGGCGCGGTGCGTGCCCTGCAGTCCGCCGGCCTCGACGTCAAGTCGATCAAGGACGTGACTCCGGTGCCGCACAACGGCTGCCGGCCGCCGAAGCGTCGTCGCGTCTGACCCACGGCGCCGATTGATTTTTTCGGGGCGTCGGTCTCCAGGACGCCCCGCGGACATCACGCTGCCGTGTCATGAGCAGCGGATCGTCAAGCTGTACAGCCGCCAGCGGCGGAACCAGCGACAAGGAGCATTGGATGCTTTGGAAAGGATTTCAGCGCCCCAAGCGCATTACGGTCGAGCGTGACACCCTGACGCCGACCTACGGTAAGTTCATCGCTCAGCCCTTCGAGCGCGGCTTCGGGACGACGATCGGTAACGCGATGCGTCGCTGCCTGCTGTCCTCGATCGAAGGTGCGTCGGTGACGGCCCTGCACATCGAAGGGGTGCTGCACGAGTTCTCTTCGATTCCGGGAGTCGTCGAGGACGTCACCGACATCATCCTCAACGTCAAGCAGGTGCCGATTCGTCTGCACGCCGACGAGTCCAAGATTCTCACCCTGGGCGTCACCAAGAGTGGCGACGTCACGGCCACCAGCCTGGACGAGGATCCGCAGGTCGAGGTGATGGACAAGGATGTCCACATCGCCACCCTCAACGAGGAAGGCACCCTCAAGCTGCAGCTCCAGGTCAAGGCCGGAAGGGGCTACGTCAGTGCCGATCGCAACTTCGACGAGTCGATGGGCATCGGTTGGATTCCGCTCGATTCCGCCCACAGCCCGGTGCGGCGCGTCAACTACAAGGTGGAAGCGGCCCGTCTCGGCCAGACCACCGACTACGAGCGTCTGATTCTCGAGGTCACCACCGATGGCACGGTCACGCCGGAGGAAGCGGTGGCGCGAGCCGCGATGCTGCTCAAGGATCATCTCGGCATCTTCATCGACGCCGAAGAGAGCATCCGGGATACCGGTGAGGAGGCTCCCAACGAGGAGCTCGCCGGCATGGATGCGCTGTTGGCCCAGGCCATTGACGAGCTCGAGCTCTCGGTGCGTTCCGCCAACTCCCTGAAGAACGCCAACATCCACACCCTGCGCGATCTGGTCCGCAAGAGCGAGAAGGAGATGCTCGAGACTAAGAACTTCGGCAAGAAGTCGCTCGAAGAGGTGCAGGAAGTGCTCGGCGGTCTGGGCCTGTCCTTCGGGATGGATGTTCCGGAGGCACCGTCCGTCGGAGTCGGATCCTAGGAGAGCCCCATGCGTCACGGAATGAAGAATCGTAAGCTGGGGCGGACGAGCGCGCACCGTCGCGCCATGTTCCGGAACCAGCTCCACGCTCTGATGGAGCACGAGCGCATCATCACCACGCTGCCGAAGGCCAAAGAGCTGCGTCGCTTGGCCGAGCGGGTGGTCACCCGCGGCCGTACCGACTCGGTGCAGGCGCGGCGCTGGGTGCGCACCTGGATCGACGATCGGACGGTGGTGAAGAAGGTCTTCGACGTCATCTCGCCGCGATTCGAGGATCGTCCCGGTGGCTACACCCGCATCATCAAGCTCGGGCCTCGCCAGGGCGATGGTGCCGAGATGGCGGTGCTCGAGTTCGTCGACTACGACGAGACTCGGGGCGAAGCCGACAGCTAGGACGTTGGCGAAGGAGTTTTACCGCGGCGGGCTTTCGAGCCCGCCGTTTTTGTTTCTGCTGTTGGCCGTCTTGGCCTTCTGGCAGTGTGCTCCTCGGCCGGAGGCCGAGCGCACGTCCGTCGTCTTGGTGATCATTGACACCCTCGGCGCCGAGAACGTCGGTGCCTTCGCCGGCTCCTTCCCTTCGCCAACGCCGCGGCTCGATCGCCTCGCCGACGAAGCAGTGCTTTTCCGGCGGGCTTACTCTCCGGCCCCTTGGACCCAGCCGTCGGTGGCTTCGCTGCTGACCTCACGGCTACCGTCGGAGCACGGCGTGCTGCGGCTATTCGATGTTCTGGCGGAGGACCGACTCACCCTCGCTGAGGTGCTGACGCAGGTCGGCTATCGCAGCGGCGCGATCGTCAGTCACCGCCTCTTGTCTGCGGATCTGGGTTTCGGCCAGGGCTTCTCCCATCACGACGACTCCTTGGCCGGTGGTCATCGCACCATCACCTCCGAGGCGGTGACCGCGGCGGCCCTCGCCTGGCTCGATGAGCAGCCCGACGGGGCCCCCTTCTTCCTGCTGGCTCACTACTTCGATCCCCACTACGTCTACCAGCATCGGCCGGAGTTCGATCGCACCTCCGGCTATGGCGGTGCGCTGGTGCCGGACATGCCGATCTGGGATCTGCGGAATGCCGGTGCCGACTTGTCCACCGCCGACGTCGCCTACCTCGAAGGACTCTACCGGGAAGAGGTGGCGGCGACCGACGCCGCCGTCGGTGCCCTCGTCGACGGCCTCGTCGAACGCGCCCTGGTCGATCGCTCGCTGCTGGTGGTCACCGCCGACCACGGCGAGGAGATCCTACGTCGCGGCTGGCTCGGTCACACCCGCACCCTCTACGAGGAGCTGATTCACGTTCCGCTGCTGATGCGCCTGCCGGGCGGCGGCGCCCAGTCCTTCGACGAGCCGGTTTCTCTGATCGATGTCGCCCCGACGATTCTCGACCTGGTGGGAGTGGCGCGTCCCGAGGGCTTCGCCGGCAGGTCCCTCGCCGGCTGGATTCGCGGCCTAGAGGAGCCGACCAGCCAACCGGTTCGTGCCGAGGTGGCCTTCGACGATCTGACGGCGGCCGCCGGGCGGGCGGGGCGGAAGACGGCCTTCAAGACCGCCGTCGTGGACGGCTCCTACAAGGTGATCCACGATCTCATCGCCGACCGCTGGGAGCTTTACGACCTCGCTTCGGACCCGCTCGAGGAACACAACCTGGCGGCCGATGAGGCCGCCGAGAGCCATCCCGAGGAGCCGCGTCTCCGGCGCTACCTGCTGCGCTGGGAGCAGGCCCGTGGCGAGCTCTCCAATCCGCGAGCGAAGCCCTCGGCGGAAGCGCTCGAAGAATTGCGCGCCCTCGGCTATCTGCGCTGATCGCCCCCCACCCCAGCGCAACACGGACTCCTCGGCCCAGTGATTTTCTGCGCAACTAATTACTATTGATTATTCGAAATAATTGTATATAGTGATCGGCGAGTGGGGAATGAGCCCCCTCAGCTCTCCGAAAGGAGCTCTCATGAAGCGCCTCTCCCTTATCGCCGCCATCGCCCTTCTGGGGGTCGTCGTGACCACCCCCGCCTTCGCCTGCATGCAGTCCTGCTGGCCGTTCTGTATCAATGAGACCATTCCGACCGCAACTATCATGTTCCCGGAATCGGGCAAGGCGATGATCTCGATCACCGGCTACGAAACGACCGACGTCGAACCGAACAACAGCTGCATCGTGGCGTTGCCGCCGGTGGACGGGGTGCTGGCAGTCGAGACCGTCGTCAACTACGACAGCACCACCGGCCAGCCCTTCGATTGGGTCGACTTCGGAGCTGCGAAGATTCCGGGCCGCGAGCTGGCTCGTCTCGCCGAGGATCAGGGCTTGGTACCGGATGACACGTCCTGGCACGGCTTCCTCACCCGAGTCACCGCCTCCATCGAGGCCGGTACGCCGAATCACTTCATCCTCGAGGTGACGCTCGATCCTCGAGTGTCACCGTGGGATTTCGTCCAGGCTCTGCGCTCGGACGGTATTTTCGCTACCAGCTCGTCCGATGCCATTGGCAACCCTACGTCGGACCACAACCATTTCGTGCACGTCTCCAGTCTGGAGCTGGTCGTGATCTTCCCGCCGGTCCAGCCGTAGCCATCCTCTCTTCGGAGCCGGAGTGTCCGTCGAGGGGCACCTCCGGCTCCACCCCCAAAACTTGCCAGGACTGACTCGAGGATGGACGGCACGAGGCCGATGACCCTCGAAGGGATGTGCACTCCTCCCGGCCAGCTGCAGGTGCCGCGAGGCGACGGGCAAGAGCCCTCGTGCACGCTCTCCTATGCCCCGTGAGGCCCTGCTTCCTTGGTCGCGGAATCCGGGCCACCGGGAGGGCTATCTTTATTTATGCATTATTGACATTTCGAAAAATCTGGATATTATTTCGGCGAGTGGGAATGAGCCCGCTGCTTTTGAAAAGGAGAGATTGATGAAGTCACTCATCCGCACCGCCATCGCCTGCGCCATCGCCCTCTTCGCTGCCCCCTCCGCCTTCGCCTGCATGATCATCATCATCATCATTCCCACCGAGGGTGGAACTCCGACGACCACCGTCAACTTCGTCGAGCCGGGCAAGGCGCAGATCTCCTTCAAGGGCTACGAGACCACGGAAGTCGAACCCAACGACTCCTGCATCGTGGCCTTGCCGCCGGTGGACGGCCTGTTGGCGGTCAATCGCGTGATCAACTATGACACCGCCACCGGTGAGCCCCTGAGCTGGGTCGACTTCCGGTCCTCCAAGACACCCGGTCGCGAGATCGCCGACATCGCCGAGGATCTCGGCCTGGCCGCCGACGACACCAACTGGCACGGCTTCCTGACCCGCGTGACCGCCTCCGTCGAAGCCGGTTCACCGAACCACTTCGTCCTCGATGTCACTCTCGATCCGGATGTCACGCCTTGGGAGTTTGTCCAGTCGCTGCGCGAGGATGGAGTCTGGGCCACGAGCTCGTCCGACGCGCTCGGCAATCCGACCCCGGACCACAACCACTTCCTGCGGGTTGCGGATACGGAGCTGGTGGTGACCTTCCCGCCGAACTGAGGCTGTGGCGACTTCATGAAGTCGACCCAAGTGCCGGACTTCTGCTGAGATTCCAGCAGAGTCAGGTCGCCGAGGGCCGCCCGCGGGCGGCCCTTTTTCGTTTCCCACGCCGCGTCGCCGGGATTGAAACGGTCACCGACGGAGCCCGATTGGGGAGCCCTTTCTGATCATTCAGGCTTCTGGCGGAGGCCGTCGTTTGCTGCCCCTCGTGCAGTGCTCGTCGAGCGTGGGCGGCCTGCCGGATCGCCGGAAATGCGAATTCGTTTAAACAGTTACTATTGACGTTTTAAAAATTATGTATATCCTTTTGATAGGTGGGAATCTCCCCACTCGATTCAAAAGGAGAGACTGATGAGTTTATTCACCCGCATCGCGATTGCTTCCGCCATCGCTCTCTTCGCTGCTCCTGCCGTCTTCGGCTGTATGGGACCTGTGATCGACCCAAATGGGTTCACAGGCACCACGACGGTGGAGTTCGATGGGCCGAACAAGGCGAAGATCGTCTTCAAGGGCTATGAAACCACCGAAGTCGACCCCAACGACTCCTGCATCGTGGCCTTGCCACCGGTGGAGGGACTGCTGGCGGTCACCCGCGTGATCAACTACGACACCGCCTCCGGTGAGCCCCTGAGCTGGGTGGACTTCCGGTCCGCCAAGACCCCCGGTCGTGAGATCGCCGATCTCGCCGAGGACCTTGGATTGGCCGCCGACGACACCAACTGGCATGGCTATCTGACGCGCGTGACGGCCTCGATAGACGCCGGTGCATCGAACCATTTCGTCCTCGATGTCACCCTCGATCCGGAGGTCTCGCCGTGGGACTTCGTCCAGGCACTGCGCAAGGACGGCGTTTGGGCGACCAGCTCGTCCGACGCCCTCGGCAATCCGACCCCGGACCACAACCACTTCGTACGGGTTGCGGAGACTCGGCTGGTCGTCGTCTTGCCGCCGGGCTGAGGTTCTTTTCTGAGCTCGTAATGCCGACCAGAGTGCCGGACCGCCGCTGAAGCTCGAGCAAGGTTCGGCTTCTGAGGGCCGCCTGCGGGCGGCCCTTTTTCGTGGTCGCTGCGGCTCGAATCAGAGGCGGGCGCCGGTCTACTGGTAGTCGACGCCGGGGTAGAGCAGCTTGAGGGCGATGAGGAAGACGCGATCGAAGACCGGGTTGAACAGGCGCCAGGCGATGAGCAGTCCGACCAGGGCGAGGCCCGGCTGACCGGCGAGGAAGTCGCGGTAGCGCATGGCCGTTTCCTCCGGCATCAACAGCGTGATCACCGAGCTGCCGTCGAGGGGTGGCAGCGGGATCAGATTGAAAACGAAGAGCAGAAGGTTGAGGCCGAACAGGATCGACAGCACCATCGCCGCTCCCGATGCCAGGCCGGGGGAGGCGGCTTCGGTGAGCATGCCGAAGGTCACCGACTGCGGTGCCACGAACCAGCCCATCGCCAAACCCAGCACGATGGCGGTGCCGGCGAGCAAGACCAGCAGCAGATTGGCCAGCGGGCCGGCGAGAGCCATGATCGCTTCGCGCCGCGGGTAGCGCCGTGCCCAAACCGGGTCGTAAGGCGCGCTGGCCCAGCCGATCATCCAGCCGCTGGTGGCGAAGACCAGCAGGGGCACGATCACCGTGCCGAAGGGCGATCGCCGTATGTGGGGCACCGGATTGAGGGTGACCTGACCACCGTGATAGGCGGTCGGGTCTCCGAGGCGCAAGGCGGCGAAGGCGTGGGCGGCTTCGTGCAGCGTCAGGGAGAGCAGGAAGACCGCGTACCAGGCGACCCCGAGCATGATCTGTTCTTGCAGGGCCGGGTCCATCATCGGATCTCCATCGGACGGCAACGCAAAGATCCCGCGCCACTCGCGCAGCGCGGGATCGAAATCGGCGAGCCAGCCATTCGGCTCGGAGTCAGCCTTCCGCTTCCTCTTCGCGACGGCGCTCGGCGATCAGCTTCTCCTGCTCTTGATGGGGCAGCTCTTCATAGTGCGAGAAGTCCATGGTGAAGCTCGATCGGCCTTGCGTGATGGCCCGCAGGGCGCGGGCGTAGTCGAGCATCTCGGACATCGGCGCCACCGCCTGGATCACCTGCTTCTCGTTCTTGACGTCCATCCCCTGGGGGCGGCCACGGCGCTGCGAGAGGTCGCCGATGACGTCGCCGGTGAACTCTTCGCTGGTGGTGATCTCGACCGACATCATGGGCTCGAGGATGGTCGCCTTGGCCTTGCTCATGGCGTCCTTGTAAGCCAGCGAGCCGGCCACCTTGAAGGCCATTTCGGACGAATCGACATCGTGGTACTGGCCGTCCTTCAGGCGAACCCGGAAGTCGACCATCGGGAAGCCGGCGAGAAATCCCTTGTGGCGCGCTTCCTGAATACCCTTTTCGACCGCCGGGCGATAGTTCTGAGGGATCGCCCCACCGAAGATCTCGTCGATGAAATCGAAGTCGTCGCCGCGCTCCATCGGTTCGATGCGGATCTTGCAGTCGGCGAACTGACCGCGCCCACCGCTCTGCTTCTTGTGGCGGCCGTGGCCATCGGCCGGCACCTTGATGGTCTCGCGATAGGGAATCTTGGGCGGATGGAGGATCACCTCGACGTTGAAACGGCTCTTCAGCTTGGCGACGGTGATCTCCGCATGGCGGCCGCCGGACCCCGAGAGCAGGAACTCGTTGGTCTCCGAGTCCCGCCCCGCCTGCAGGCTGATGTCCTCCTCTTTGAGGCGGTTGAGGGCTTCTCCGATCTTCTCCTCGTCACCCTTGGCCTTGGGCTCGATGGCGAAGGACATGGCGGGAATCGGCAGGCGGATCCAGGGCAGGGTCAGGGGCTTTTCCTTGGCGCAAAGGGTGTCGCCGGTGACCGAATTCTTGAGCTTGGCGACGCCGCCGATGTCGCCCGCCACCAGATGGGGAACCTGGGTGCCCTGCTTGCCCTGGAGGCTAAGTAGATGGCCGACCTTCTCCAGACTCTCGAGGCGCGGATTCCAGTAGGGAGAGTCCGAATGCAAGGTTCCGCTGGCCACTCGCAGAATCGAGATCCGGCCGCTGAAGGGGTCCGAGAGGGTCTTGAAGACCAACACCGAAACGGTCTCGTCACCGCCGCTGATCTCGATCGTTTCGCCGCCAACGTCCTTGGCTTCGAAGGTCCGGCTCAGCGGCGATGGGGCGAGATCGACGACCGTGTCGAGCAGCGCCGACGGACCGATGCCATGGGCGCCGGAGGTCATCGTCAATGGAAAGATCGAACGGTTTTTCACCGCCGAGCGCAGACCTTTGACCAGCTCCTCCTCGGTGAGGGTGCCCTTCTCGAAGAATTCCTCCATCAGGAACTCGTCGGTTTCGGCAATGGCCTCGATCAGCTGGTTGCGCCATTCTTCGATGGCGTCGGCGAGCTCTTCCGGCGGATCTTCGACTCGTCCCTTGCCGTTGCCGTCGCGATCGAAGTAGTGAGCCTTGCCGGTCAGCAGGTCGACGACGCCGGCGAAATCGTGCTCTTTTCCGATCGGGATTTGGATCGGAGCGACGCTGCGGCCGAAGCTTTTTCGCAGGTCTTCCACGACCTCTTCGAAGTTGGCTCGCTCGCGGTCCATCTTGGTGAGATTGATCAGCACCGGCCGCTCGTGATCGGCGGCCTTGGCCCACACCTTCTCGGTGGTCACCTCGACGCCGCCGACGGCGTTGATGCAGAGCAAGACCGCATCGGTGGCCGCAATGGCGGATCGGGTCTCGGGGAAAAAGATGCCGTAGCCGGGGCAGTCGATGAGGTTGATCTTGTGTTTTTGCCAGGGGACGAAGCAGGGGGCGAGGGAGATGGAGATGCCGCGTTCGATCTCTTCGGAATCGAAGTCGGTGACGGTGTTTCCGTCTTCGACCTTGCTCATGCGGTTGACGGCGCCACCGGCATAGAGCAGAGCGCTGATCAGGGTGGTTTTGCCGGTGTCGTTATGGCCTGCTACAGCGAGATTTCGAATCTTCTCCGAGCTGTCGACCTGCATTCCGCGCCTCCTCGTGGTTCCCCAGACGGCCTCTCTTCAGCGAAAGTAAGAGGCCAAGCATATACCACCCTGGAGGGCCTTTTTGACGGTCCCGGTGGGGTGCATCTAAGCACTGACTCTGCATGGATTTACGTGTTGTTGAGCGGGGCTTTCGGGTTTGACGCGAGGGACCTTCGCCCCCTACAATCGGATGTTCCCTCCCGAACGCTGAATATGTCGTCTTCATCGAATCGTCTCGGCCGGTACGAGGTCCTGCGGGAGCTCGGTCGCGGTGCCATGGGTGTGGTTTACCTGGCGAAGGATCCGCTGATCGGTCGCCTGGTGGCCCTGAAGACTTTTCAGCTCAGCTACGCTGCCGATTCGGAGGAGCTGCGGCAGCTACGCTCACGCTTCATCCGCGAGGCCCAGAGCGCCGGCATCCTGTCGCAGCATCCGGGCATCGTCACCATCCACGACGTCGCCGAAGCCGGCGGCGGAGGTGGTGCCTTCATCGCCATGGAGTATGTCGAGGGCACCAATCTCAAGGACATTCTGCGGCGCGGTGATCCGGTCGATCTGCCGTTCATCGGCGACATCGTCGGCCAGATCGCCGATGCCCTCGACTATGCCCATTCGAAAGGGGTGGTGCATCGCGACGTCAAGCCGGCCAATGTCCTGATCACTCCGGACAAGCAGACCAAGATCGCCGATTTCGGGATTGCGCGCATCAACACCTCGAACCTGACCCAGGACGGCCAGATGCTCGGCACCCCGAACTACATGGCTCCGGAGCAGGTTCAGGGGCAGGAGGTCGATCATCGCGCCGACATTTTTTCCCTCGGGGTCATCGTCTACGAGCTGCTGACTCGCAAGAAGCCCTTCCAGGGAGAAAATCTGACCACCGTCACGCACCGCATCGTGTACGACGAGTTCACGCCCCTCGAAGAGCATGTCGCGGGCCTGCCGAGTGGCTTGACGCAGGTTCTCGGCAAGGCCCTCGAGAAGAGCCCGGCGCGACGTTACGACGCCGCCGGCGAGCTGGCGGTCGAGCTGCGCCGGGTGATCGACGAGCACCTCGGCACGGCGCCGTCGCCGGCAGCGCCCTCGAAACCGGTGCCCGCCACCCCGGCCGCCGCGCCGGTCGCCCCGACGGTGACTCCGTCGCTGCCCGAAAGCCGCCCTGCAGCGGCCTCGGCGCCGCCTTCGAAAACCGCCGCGACCACCCTCTGGGGCGAGCGCCTGCGGCAGCTCTTGCCGGTTTCCGGAGGGGACCGCGGACGTCGTGTCAAAGTCGGTGCCGTCGCTGCCGGCGCGGCGTTGCTGGTCTTCGGTGCGCTGGTTCTCTGGGCGCGCGGTCAGATTCCCGAGGTTCCTCCGGAGGATTCTCAGCATCGCATGCGGGCCCAGTACCTGACCTTGATGAAGGAGGGGCGCCGCCATCTCGCGGCCGGCCGCGCGGGGGCCGCCTCGCAGGCCTTTCGACGGGCCGAGCGCCTGGCGCCGGACCCGGCGCGGGTGCGGGCCCTCGCCAACGATGCTCGGCGCTCCGTCGACGAGGGCGAGCTCCTGGCGACCCAGCTCGAGGCGGCTCGCCAGGCCCTCGAGGACAAGCGCTACCTCGAGGCTCGGGCCTCGGCGACGGCGGTCTTGGAGCTCGATCCGGACCATGCCGAGGCGGCCGAGATCCTCGCCGCCGCCACCGACGCCCTGGAGCGCGAAACCGCTGCCTCGACGGCGGTGACCAGCCCCGGTCGTCAACCGGTGACGCCGCGTCGCCGGCCCTCGACGATGCGCTCGCCGACCAATCGCCGGCCGGCGACGGCTCCCCAGGCGGTGGCGCCGGCGACGATGGCGATCGAGTTCACCACCGATCTCCCGGAGGGAACGTTGGTGATCACGGCCAACGGCGAGGAGGTCTATCGCCGTGCCTTCGCCTTCTATGAGAAGGGCGGCCTGTTCCGCAAGAAGAAGATTCCCCAGAGCGGCAAGATCACCGCGCCGCCGGTGCGGGTGCCGGCCGGCCAGCAGCGCTTGCGGGTGGAGGTCAGCCGTCCCGAGGCGCCGGCTCTGGTGCGCGAAGCACGCACCACACTGCCTGCCGGGGGCAGCGTTCGGTTCCGCATCCGCCTGGCGGCGGACGGCAGCCTCGGCCTACAAATCGATTGAGGCCTTATTCGAGGGAGTGGACGGTGACCGGGCCGAGGGGGGCGAACTGCGGCTCGAGCTCGGCCGCCGGGCCGACGGCGACGATCGCCAGGCGATCCGGCTGCAGAACCTCGCGGGCGGTGGCCTGGAGGGTCTCGCGATCGATCGCCCGAATGCGATCCGGGTAGGTGTCGTAGTAGTCGTCGGGAAGATCGTAGATGCCGAGGTTCTCGAGGCGGAAGGCCAGGTTGCCGACCGTCTGGAGGGTGTAGGGAAAGACCCCGATCAGGTAGTTCTGCGTGTCTTCGAGCTCGTCGACCTCGACCACTTCGTCGCGGATGCGCTGCAGCTCGTAGAGCACCTGGGTGGCGGCGGCGCCGGCGACCGGGTTGGCCACCGCCGTGCTGACCGTCCAGGGACCCGGTCCCCGTCGGCCGGCGAGGCTGCAGGCGGCGCCGTAGGTGTAGCCGTGTCGCTCCCGCAGATTGAGATTGATGCGGCTGGTGAATTTGCCCCCGAGGAGCGAGGTGAGAACCGCTGTGGCCACGAAGCGATCATCGCTGCGGGCGATGCCGGCGTGTCCCATCAAGAGCTGGGTCTGGGCGGCACCGGGCCGGTCGACCAGGTGCACCTGGGTGTGCCCCAGGGGAGTCGGCACGATCTCCGTCGACGAGCCCGAGGGCTGGTCCCCCGGGCGATCGAAGAGGGTCGCCACCTCTTCGATCAGGGCTTCCGGCTCGTCGTCGCCGACCACCACCGCGAGAGCTCCGGAGAGCTTGTATCGACGCTGGAAGAAGCTCTCCACCCGCTGGCGATCGAAGCGTTCCAGGCTGCCGCCGGTTCCGATCGGAGAGCGGCCGTAGGGAAGGTCGCCGTAGACGACTCGACGGAAGCGATCGCGGGCGAGAAAGGCCGGATCCGAGGTCAGGCGGATGAGCTCCGCGGCGCGATCGGCCCGCAAGCGAGCGATCTCTTCCTGCGGGAAGGCGGACTCGGTCGCCAGCTCGGCGAGGAGCGCCAAACCTTGCTGGCGGTGGTGGGCGAGCAACTCCACCGACAGGGAGCCGACATCCCAGGTGGCGCCGGTCGCCAGGCGAGCACCGAGACGCTCCGCGGTGGTGGCGATTTGGTGCGCGCTGCGTGAGCTGGTGCCGTCGTCGAGAAGCAATGCCGTGAAGGTGGCGAGGCCGGCGTCTCGCGGTGCGTTGAGGGCCGCGCCGGCGGGGAAGTCGAGCTCCAGGCGATAGAGGGCGCTGCCGCGATGGCGGGTCGCCAAGACGGTCAGTCCCGAGCTCAAACGCCGGCGCTCGAAGGTCGGGAAGCGGAACGGCTTGACGGCGGCAGCCGCCGGCGGCCTCGAGCGATCGACCAAGGGTGACGTCATGCGGCCCTTTTCGGTACGACCTGAACCACCACGCGCTGGTCCGAGTCCAGGAAGCGGCGCGCGAAGGCCTGCAGGTCGTGGGTGGTCAAGCGACGGTACTCTTCGATCTGGCGCGTCGCTCTGCCGGGATCGTCGAACAGGGTGGTGAACTGCGAGAGCAGATCGGCTCGGCCGTCGAGCTTCTGGAGCTCGGCGAAGGTGCTGTGCAAGTGGGTGTTGCGAGCGCGCTCGAGGTGCTCTTCGGAGACGCCGTGACGAGCGCAGGCCTCGATCTCGTCGGTGATCGCCGCCACCAGGGCGTCCGGATCCGTCGCCGGCCGGGCGGTGGCGGCGAGGTAGAAGGTGGCGCAGAGCTCGGTGGGAAAAAGCGCCGACCCGATGTCCTGGGCGATCTGGTCGCGATAGACCAGGCGATGGTGGAGCAGGCTCGATTTGCCCGTCGACAGGACCGTCGAGAGCAGGTCTCCGGCAGTCCACGTGGGATCGCCGAAGCGCGGTCCGCGGTAGCCCAGGTAGACCCGAGGCAAGCGCACGTCGTCTTCCAACACCACCCGTTGCTCTCCCGGTAGTGGTGGCAGGTCGACTTCCATCCTGGCGACCTCGGGGCCGCGCGGAATCGCCCCGAAGTAGTGCTCGATGCGGGTGAGGGCGTGCTCCGGATCGAAGTCGCCCGCCAGGGTCAGGACGGCATTGTTGGGGGTGTAGAAGCGGCGGAAGAAATCGGTCACGTCGTCGAGGCTGGCGGCGGCGATGTCGTCCATATAGCCGATCACCGGCCAGTGGTAAGGATGCTCCGCCGGATAGAGGTTCTCGTGCAGACGCTCGAAGGCCAGCCCGTAAGGCTGATTGTCGATGCGCTGGCGCCGCTCGTTCATCACCACCTCGCGCTGGGTGTCGAGCTTCTCCTGGGTGACGCCCGGGAGGAGGAACCCCATGCGGTCCGACTCCAGCCACAGTCCGAGGTCGAGGTGGTGCGCCGGCAAGGTCTCGAAATAGTTGGTGCGGTCGAACCAGGTCGAGCCGTTGGTCACTCCGCCGACCTGTTGGATATAGCGGAAGTGCTCCTGCGCTTCGACGTGCTCACTACCCTGGAAGAGGACGTGCTCGAAGAGATGGGCGAAGCCCGTCCTCCCCGGACGTTCGTTCTTCGAACCCACGTGATACCAGAGGTTTAGGGTAACCAGCGGCAGCGCCTCGTCGCGGTGGAGGATGACCCTCAGACCGTTCGAGAGGGTGTGGCGCTCGAAGGTGAGGTCGAAGGGTGCCTTGGAGCGCATCGCCCGATTCGGTGAGGTAAAAGATCCGACGCCAACAGGTGCTGAAGTTGCGGCAGTGTAGTTCCGTGGTTTGTGGAGTGTCAAGCTGAGAATCCCTGTGGGGCCTTGACATACGCCCAATTACCGCCGTACCATTTTGCCATGGCAGAACGACCGAACTACCTCACCGAGCGGCAGAAGGAAATCCTCGATTTCATCCTCGAGTTCCAGCGCGACCGGGGGGTCTCGCCGACCCACCGGGAGATCTGTGAGCATTTCGGGTACTCCTCCTACGGCACCGTCTACAAGCACCTCAAGCTCCTGCAGGAAAAGGGTTTCCTGCGGCGTGAGTGGAACCAGAAGCGGGGTATCGAGGTGGTCGATCGGCAGACCGAGGAAGGCAGCGGCGACGACCTGCCTTTCTTCGGTCGCATCGCCGCCGGCCAGCCCATCGAAGCCCTTCCCGGGGACGAGCGGATCGGCGTCCCGGGGCATCTCATCGGAGCACGCCGCAGCGATCACTACGTGCTCGAGGTGGTCGGCGATTCGATGATCGACGAGGGGATCCACGAGGGCGATCTGGTGGTGGTTCAGCGCCAAGAGGTTGCCCGTCCCGGCGAGATGGTGGTGGCCCTGGTGGGCAGCGACGCGACCCTCAAGCGCTTCCATCCGGAAGGCGATCAGGTGCGATTGCAGCCCGCCAACAAGAACATGGAGCCGATTTACGTGTCGGCCCGTGAGCTGCGGATTCAGGGGGTGGCCGTAGGACTAATGCGCCGCTTCGAATGACTGGAGCGCGGATGCACCCCCAGCTGCGGCGTCTTGCGGGGGTTCTGCGCTCCTCGGCGTACTACCTGTACGCCTGCGGTGCTCGCCCCCCGCAGTCCTTGCATCTGGAGGCACCTCCACGCTCCAGTTCCGCTGCAGAGTGGGGTGGTTGCTGAGGGGGGCTTGCGCTCCTCGACGTACTACCCGTACGCCTGCGGTGCTCAGCCAGCGCAGTCCTTGCATCTGAGGGCACCTCCACCCTCTCATCCCCGCTGCGAGTCTCGGTATGCCTGCGGTGCTCGCCCCCCGCAGTCCTTGCATCTGAGGGCACCTCCACGCTCTCATCCCCGCCGCGAGTCTCGGTCGTTTTGGGAGCGGTGCTCGCCCCCCGCGGTCCTTGCATCTGGGGGCACCTCCGCGCTTTTAGAAGAGCTCCAACTGCCTCGTGACCTCGGCGCCTTCTAGCTCCAGGAGTTGTTTTTTGCGCTCTAGGCCGCTGGCGTAGCCGACGAGCTTGCCGCCGCTGCCGATGACTCGGTGGCAGGGGATGATGATGCCGATGGGGTTGTTGTGGTTGGCCTGGCCGACGGCGCGGGCGGCGCCGGGGCCGCCGTGGGCGGCGGCGAGGTCGCCGTAGGTGCGGGTTTCGCCATAGGGGATTTCGAGGAGCTGGTCCCACACCTGAAGTTGGAAGTCGGTGCCGCGGGGCGCGAGCGGCAGGTCGAAACGGCGGCGCTCGCCGGCGAAGTACTCATCGAGCTGGCCCTTGGCCTCGGCGAGCAGGGGATTCTCGGGCTGATGCTCAGCGCGCCGGCGTTCGCCTTCGGCGCGCGCCTGGGCGGCCGAATCGTGCTGCGAGAGCTGAATCAGGACGTCTCCCTCGGCGATCAGCAGGACCCGACCGGTGGGAGCGGCGAGATGCACCGAGATGCGCCCGGGGTGGTCCTTACTCACCGATCCTCCGGGGGCTCCTCTCGGCCAATGTGGAGCGCTGGGCTGGGCTGGTTTTCGGCGGCGATGGCCGCTGAACGAAGGGCGTCGGGGGCACTTGCATGAGCATCGAAAGAGAAGGATACAATCAGCGGTCGGGGAGAGATGGGATGACCGCGGATCAGATCGAGCAACAAGAGCAGGAAAAGGAGGGGCCGGTCAAGGTTCTCGACCGGCTGCTGCGCTATACCACCAAGAAGGGCGCTTCGGATCTCCATCTGAAGCCCACCCGTCCGCCGCTGCTGCGGGTCAATGGCAAGCTGATGCCGATCGACGCGGCACCGCTCGGCCCGCGGGATATCGGTCGCATGGTGTTGCCGGTGCTCAACCCGCAACAGAAGGCCCGCCTCGAAGAGCGCATGGCGGTGGATTTCGGCTACGGAGTCAGCGGTCTGGCGCGCTTCCGCGGCAATCTCTACATGCAGCGTGGCACCTTGGCGGCCTCCTTTCGGCGGATTCCGTACGACATTCGGACCGTCGACGAGCTCGACCTACCGGAAACACTGCTCGACTTCTGCGACATGCCGATGGGGCTGGTGCTGGTCACCGGACCCACCGGAAGCGGCAAATCGACGACCCTGGCAGCGCTGGTCAAGCACATCACCCATCGCCGACCGGTGCACGTCATCACCATCGAAGATCCGATGGAGTTTCTGTTCACCGATGGTGTGGCGACCCTTTCGCAACGCGAGCTCGGCACCGACACGGTGAGCTTTCGGGAGGCCCTGCGCAACGCCCTGCGCCAAGATCCGGACGTCATCATGGTCGGTGAGATGCGGGATCCGGAGACCATCAGCACGGTGATCACGGCGGCCGAGACCGGCCACCTGGTGTTCTCGACCCTGCACACCAACAGTGCCTCCCAGACTGTCGACCGGATTCTCGATGCCTTCCCGCCGGAGCAGCAGTCCCAGGTGCGCGCCCAACTCGGCCAAGTGCTCAAGGGCGTGGCATCGATGAAGCTGGTGGAACGCAGCGACGGGCGCGGCCTGGTGGCCGCGATGGAGATCATGAAGGCCTCGCCCAAGATCAGCAAGATGATCGAAAAGGGCGAGACCACGAGCATCCTCGAAGAGATCGAAGACTCGGTCGGCTACTACCGCATGCAGTCGACCAATCAGTCGCTCCTCGCCCTGTTGGTGCACGGCACGATTCCCTATGCCGAAGCGATGCGTCAGTCTCCGGATCCGGAGGATCTTTCCCTCAAGCTGCGCAAGATGTTCCCCAAGATCGAAGACCTAGGAGCGGACATGAGCCCATCGACTGCCGATTTCTCGCAAATCCTCGAGCTGCAGGAGTTCCGCCGTCTCTACGAAGAGCAGGAAGAGAAGGTCAAGATTCGGATTGCGGACAAAGACCAGGCGATCGCAGAGAGCCAGGCAATCGTCTCGGACCGCGATGAGCGGATTCAGGAGCTCTCGGACAAGGTCGACGAGATGAACGAGGAAGCGGAGCGCATGCGCAACGATTACAACCGCCTGCGGCAGGAAGCGCAGGAGAAGATCGACAAGCTCAACAAGCGCATCAAGGAGCTCAATCAGAAGCTGATGGCGGACGATAAGAAGGGCTTGTTCCGCTAAGGGTCTTCTTCCTCTTTCCGCCAGCCTTCCAGCCAGCGAATCGCCTGCTCGCGGTTCGTCAGATCGCCGTCGACCTGGGCGACGCGCAGGGCCTGCTGGGCTCGGCCGATGCGCGGGCCGGGCGTGGCTCCGAGGAGCTTCTGCAGGTCGCGGCCGCTCAGCAGTGGCGACGGCCGCTTGATCTCGTCGCCGTGCTCGGCCTCGAGGGTTTCGAGGGCCTCGAACGCTTCCCGCCAACTGACCTTCGGCCTTCCTGCGAGATCCGCCTGCAGAACCGCAATCTGCAGCATTGCCGAGGGCCAGAGGTCCGCGAAACGATGCAGGAATCGCCGTCGGCTTCGCTCATTGGCCGGCTGCTTGTCGGCGGTCAGGAGGAGTCGGACGGCGGCGGCTCGGCGCCGGCTCATCAGTCCGTTCTCGACGAAGCGGTCGAGGGCCGGGAGAGAGTTTCCCGCGCCATCTCCCGAGGACCAGCTCAGGGCCCAGCGAACCGCTGCGCGGTCGATCGCCAGGTGGGCGACCCCTGCCGCCAGGGCGTCGAGGCGGCGGAGTCGCTGCGCCGAGATCCTGCCCTGGTCGCGGTCTGCCAGTGGTCCGAACCAGAGCCGAGGATAGATCTCGAGCTCGACCAGGCAGGCCAGCCCCGCGGCGGCTGCGGGACTGTCGAAGAGCAGGTCGAGCTCGACGCGAATCCGCTCTTTGGCGACGGCGGACAGTTGGGATACGGCGCTGCGGGCTTGCTCGAGGGTTCGGGCTTCTGCCTCGAAGCCCGGTAGCTGGGCGACGAATCGGGCGAGTCTCAAGACTCGCAGGGGATCTTCTGTGAAGACTCCCGGGCGTGGGGCTCGCAGGATGCGCTCTTCCAGGTCCTGTCGACCGCCGGTGGGGTCGAGCCAGCGTCCGGAGGGCAAGTCGACGGCGATGGCGTTGATGGTCAGGTCCCGACGCCGCAGGTCTTCTTCGAAGGAGAGACCGCCGCGGTCGAGGATGTCGAGCACGAAGTCCGCCCCCACCAGGCGGTAGGTTGCCTGCTCGTGATGACCGAGGGGCACCAGGCGCGCCGAGGTGCTGGCGGCGACCGCTTGCGCGATCTCGCGTCCGCCGCCGGAGACCACGACATCGAAGTCGTGGCTCGGACGGTCGAGCAGAAAATCGCGGGGATATCCGCCCACCAGGTAGACGTCGTACTCCTTGGCCGCCGCTACCAGGGCGGCGAGGGGAGGCCGGTCGAGGGGGAGCGGGAATGCTGGTTTGCCCTGGGTTCTCACGGGGGTTTGCCTTGGGTTCTCATTGGAAGTTAAACTTCCGCCTGAGAAAGCCTGTCCTAAACATGGATAATTCCAGAAAAAATGCCGTCCGCGACCCTTGGTCTCGGCAGCATGGCGCCAGAACCCGATCGCGTCGTCGCCGGCAAGATTATCCCGACGCCCCCTCTTGGATTCTGATCGGCTTGGTGCTCCTACTGCTGGGCACCGGTCCAGCTCTGGCGGTCGATCGGGTCGAGATCTCGCCGGGCCTGGTCGCCTCGGTGATCGGTCAGGATCTCTTTCTCGAAGCTTATCCGGAGAAGGGCGAGGGGTTGCTGGCTTTCTCCCGCCGCCTTTGTGGCACCAGCGAATCAGCGAAGGCGATCGCCGCCGCCAACGGCGATCTCGGTGTTCTCAAGGCCGGGCTGCGCTACCGAGTGCCCTTCGACTTGCTATTGCCGGAGCACCAAGAAAAGGTGATCGTGGCTCTCTTTCCGGACGATCGGGTCGAGCCCGCCGGCTGGGTCCACAAGGTCCGAGGTTTTGGCGACTTGCGGCGCGAGAGCTTGTGGCAGCTTGCCGAGTGGTTCACCGGCGAGGGCAGCCACTTCCGCGAGATTCGCCGCCACAACGGCTTCTCCGAAGGCGAGCTGGCCGCCGGCCAAGAGGTGGTGATTCCCGCCGCCTTGCTGCGGGCGCCCTTCGACACGGTGATTCCGGCGGCACCGCTGCACTCGGCCGAGGAGTTCGATCTTTCCTACGGGCGTGATGGCGAAGGCGAGTTCGCGGTCTACCGTCTCAAGCCCGGTGAGGCGCTCTATTCGAGCGTCGTGGTGCGCTTCACCGGTCGTGTGCTGGCGGTCGACGTCAACGCCCTGGCGCGCGACATCGCTCAACGCAGCGGCATTGCCGACGTCACCGACATTCCGGTCGACTACGCGGTCAAGATTCCGACCGACCTCCTTCTGCCGGAGTTTTTGCCCCGCGACCATCCTCGGCGCCGGGAGTACGAGCAAGGGCTGCGCGCCAGCGCCCGCTTCAGCAATCGCATTCGGTCGCGCGATCTCGAAGGCATCACGGTGATTCTCGATCCCGGCCATGGCGGCGGCGACCCCGGGGCCTCGCTCCACGGCGTCTGGGAGAGCGTCTATGTCTATGACATCGCGCTGCGGGTTCGGCGCCTGCTCGGCGACAAGACGGCCGCCAAGGTCGAGATGACGGTTCGGGACGGCGATCGTTACGAGATTCCGAAGCGCGATGTCCTGCCGATCTCCCGCTCCCACGCGGTGATGACCGACCCGCCCTACGTGATCGCCGATTCGAAGGTCAGCGCCCACCTGCGCTGGTACCTTTCGAACAGCCTGCATCGCAAGGTGGTGAAGGCGAGCGGTGATCCGGACAAGGCGATCTTCGTCTCCATTCACGCCGATTCGCTCCACCCCTCGCTGCGCGGCGCGACGGTCTACATCCCGGCGGCCGACATGATCGGTGGCGAGTTCGGAAAGCGAGGCGAGATCTACCGCTCTCGGCGCGAGGTGCGCGAGAAGCCACGGGTGCTGTACAGCTACCGCCAGCGGGTGCGCAGCGAAGGCTTGTCGCGCCAGCTCGCCGAGTCGATCCTCGGCCAGTTCCGTCGCCGCGATCTCGAGGTCCATCCCTCGAAGCCGATTCGCGAGAAGATCATCCGCAAACGCAGCGCCTTCGTACCGGCGATGCTGCGTTACAACTCGGTCCCTGGAAAGATCCTGCTGGAGGTCTGTAATCTCGCCAACGGCAAGGACCGCAAGCTGCTGCAGACTCAGGCCTTTCGCCAGCAGGTGGCGGAGGCGATCGTGGATGGCATTCTGGCCTATTACGACTCGAGCGGAAGTTCGGAGGAATCCGTCCAGGTGGCGGCCCAGACCGAGTAGCGGACAGCGCCGCCCGTCTTTGGACTGGCTTTTCACCCAAAATCTACCGGTCTTCGCTCGCTTCTTGAACTGCGCGATCGAAGGGATGCTGGTTTGGGAGAAGCCCACCACTGCTTGGGATCGCTAGGATGCCGCGGAAATTCGCGCCATCAACCAGGGAGGCCGAGGCCTTGAATACGAAAGAGATTCTCACCGAGCTCGAAGGAATGGCCGACGAGCGGACTTTGTCGAGCTGGTCGAAGATGGGCATGGACACCAGCAACTACTTCGGCGTTGCTTTGGGAGCGGTCAAGAAGTACGCCAAGACCTTGGGGAAGGACCACGAGCTGGCCTTGGCTCTGTGGGAGACGGGCAACCACGACGCGCGGTTGCTCGCGACCTTTGTCGAGGTGGCCAAGGCGATGGATGCGGAGCAGGCGGACCGTTGGGTTGGCGAGGCGGGGTTCTGGGATCTGTCGGACAAGGTGTGCTCGGTGCTGGTGGCCAAGACCAAGTTCGCGGGCGAGAAGGTGGCCCCCTGGATCGCCAGCGACGGCGAGTTCACGCGCCGCTCCGGCTGGGTTCTTCTCGGAGAGCTCGGCAAGTCCGGCAAGGGAGTGAGCGACGAGGAGCTCTTTTCCTATATCGAGCAGATCGAGCGTGAGGTTCACCAGGCGCCGAACTGGACGAAGGACGCCATGAATGTCGCCCTGTGGGGCATCGGTAGTCGCAGCAAGGCGGTCAACGAGGCCGCCGTCGAGGCCGCCCGGCGCATCGGGGCGGTCGATGTCGACTATGGCGAGACCACCTGCAAGGTGCCCGATGTGTTGGCGCTCCTGACCCACGAGCGGCTGCAGAAGAAGCTCAAGTAGGACTGAGTTTCTTGCCCTGCGGGCCTTTGGTGGTGGTGGGCATCCTCGGTCCGCTGCGCTTCGAGGGCGAAACTCGCAGGGCGGTCTCCGCTTTCGCGGGCTGGATTCTTGGGTGAGTTGGTTCTCCGTTTCGCAGTCTCTTCTGCTCAGACAGTCGCCCTCGAGTGCTCGCTGGCCCGAGGCTGCCTGGGACCTTTGAGGTATCGCCGACCGGGGGTTGCTGGTTGTGGTTGGTTCGGGGTTCCGTGTGGGCATCCTCGGTCCGCTGCGCTTCGAGGGCGAAACTCGCCGGTAGGTTTCCGCTTTCGCGGGCTGGATTCTTGGGTGAGTTGGTTCTCCGTTTCGCAGTCTCTTCTGCTCAGACAGTCGCCCTCGAGTGCTCGCTGGCCCGAGGCTGCCTGGGACCGACTTTTTCGAGAGCGGCCGGGGTCGGGTTGATGGTGGTCTTGACGTCTTCGATGCGGCCCCGATGGTCGGTGAGGCGAGGCGGGGTGGACGAGCATTGGGTCGCTGTGTTCGAGCAGGAAGAGGTCGTGCGCGGAAGGGGTCTTGGTCGGCGCGTTAGCCACGCGTCCACGATTCCGGTGGGGCGAGTTCGGCGACCCAAGCGCAGCCACCCCGTCTCGCCGTTTCCCGCGCAATTCCCATCTCGGGGTTTGGCAAGCTTGTCCCCTCTCTAGAAGGGAGGGGGCGTTCGGCGATCCGAGCGCAGCCTGGCCGCCTCGCCGTTTCCCGCGCCTTTTCGATCTCGGGCTTGGTGGCCTGGCTCCCCGCGAGAACGGATGGGTCAGGAGACCGAACGCCGGAAGCGGTTGGGATCGATGTTGTGCTTCCGGATCAGCTCAAAGAAGGAGCGGCGGTCTTTGCGCGCGGTGCGGGCGGCATGGCTGACGTTGCCTCCGCAGCTCGAGAGCATGCTTTCCAGGTACTGGCGCTCGAACTCGGCGACGACCCGGCTCTTGGCGGCCTGAAAGGAAACCTGGCTGGCCGCGGCCGCTTCGAGCACCAGGTCGCGACTGCGAATCGAGGCGGCGGAGCCGGCGTTGAGGATGACGGCGCGCTGGACGACGTTTTCGAGCTCGCGGACGTTGCCGGGCCAGCGATAGGTGAGCAGCTTCTGGGCCGCCTCCGGTGCGAATTCGTGAATCGCCGCGCCGCTGGAACTGCGATAGCGCTCCAGGAAGTGCTCCGCCAGGAGCAAGATGTCACCGCAGCGATCGCGTAGCGGTGGTAGGTCGAGCTGCACGACATTGAGGCGGTAGTAGAGGTCGCTGCGAAAGGTGCCCTTCGCCAAACGGTCCTGGAGGTCGCAGTTGCTGGCGGCGACCACGCGCAGATCGGCCCGTCGTAAACGTGCCGAGCCCAGTCGGCGGTACTCTTTCTGCTCGAGAAAACGCAGCAGCTTGACCTGGGCGGCGAGCGGGAGGGAGTCGATCTCGTCCAGAAACAGAGTGCCGCCTTCGGCCTCCGAGATCAGGCCGTGGGTGGCGCGGTCGGCGCCGGTGAAGGCGGCGCGGGCGTGGCCGAAGAGCTCGTTCTCCACCAGCTCCATCGGAATGGCCCCGCAGTTGATCGGCACGAAGGGGCCGCTCGCTCGCGGGCTCAGCAGGTGGACGGCGCGGGCGAAGAGCTCCTTGCCGGTTCCCGTCTCGCCGCGAATCAGCACTCCAGCATCGCAGGCGGCGACCGCCGGTAACTTCTCGACCTCGTCGAGAAAGCTGCGGCTCTGACCGACGAGCTCGCCCAACCCCAGCGCTTTGCGCAGGCGAGATCGAACATTGTCGTGACTCACGACGAAGCCCTTTCGGCGTATCTCGGCAGGCCGGTGATCGGCCCAGGGAAGATCCAGCGCTCTCTTGAAATGAGATAGGCGGATTCGCAATTGTGTTTGTTACAGCGATCGCTGTTTTTTTGAACAGGATCCCGTCGAACGGGGCCGAGATCTGGCCGTTCGCGCAGGGGGGCGCTCGGGCAGCCCTGATGGGAGTCCGAAGGCGCCCGGGGAAGGTGGGGGAGTCGCTGAGAAAGCCGCTCTGGGACTTTCTCAGCGTCGAGCTATCCGACGATCTTGCCGCGGCACTCGCCGAAGCCGATCCGCACGCGATCCGGCGCCTCACAGAAGCCGCGCAGGATGACTTCGTCGCCGTCCTGGAGGAATCGGCGCTCCTCGCCGCTGGGCAGCTCGACCGGGTGCTTGCCGCGCTGCGTGATCTCGAGCAGGCAGCCGCGGCTCTCGGCAGAGGCCCCGGAGACGGTGCCGCTGCCCAGCAGGTCACCGGGCCGGAGGTTGCAGCCGTTGCTGGCGTGGTGGGTGATCATCTGCCCCGTCGTCCAGTAAAGATCTCGGAAGCTCGCGGCGCTCAGGCGCACCGGCTCGTGGCCTTCGGCCGCCATCTGGGCGGTCTGCAGCCAGGCTTCGACGGTGAGATCGATGCCGCCATGCGCTTGCTCGCGATCGGAGAACAGATAGGGCAACGGGCGAGGATCGCCCCCAGGGCGCTCGAAGACCGGGCCGCGATAGGGCGCCAGGGCTTCCGCCGTCACCACCCAAGGCGACAGGCTGGAGGCGAAGCTCTTGCCGAGGAAGGGACCGAGGGGTTGGTACTCCCAGCCTTGGATGTCGCGTGCCGACCAGTCGTTGAGCAGGCAGAGGCCGAAGAAGTGCTGGTGGGCATCGGCGAGGTCGATGATGGTGCCGAGGTCGTTGCCGGGGCCGACGAAGATGCCGACCTCGAGCTCGTAGTCGAGGAGGCGGCTGGGGCCGAAGCTGGGCTCGGTGGCGTCCGGCGCCTTGCTCTGGCCGTGGGGGCGATGGATCGCCTGGCCGCTCGCCACCAGCGACGACGAACGGCCGTGGTAGCCGATCGGGATGTGCTTGTAGTTGGGCAGCAGCGGATTGTCGGGCCGAAAGAGCTTGCCGACGTTGGTGGCGTGGAACACCGAAGCGTAGAAGTCGGTGTAGTCGCCGACTTCGGCCGGCAGGTGGAGCTCGGCGTCCCGGGAAGGCAACAGGAGGGGGCCGACGGCGCCTCGAAAGGACTCGTCGGCGTCGTCCACCAACAGCTCGAAGAGGCGGTGCCGCAGGGCTCGGCGCGACTTTGCCGGCAAGGCCATCAGGCCGTTGAGGTCGGTGCCGCGGCAGGCCATGGCGAGCTCTGCCTTCAGCAGGCCGGTGGCGGCGACGGCGGTGAGATCGAGGATCTCGTCACCGATGGCGACGCCGAGGCGTTTCTCTTGGTTGCTGGTCGAGAAGACACCCAGCGGGAGGTTTTGGAGCGGGAAGTCTCCGGCCCCGTGGGCCGACTCGATCCAGCTTCGACGGTCGGGATCGTGGGTATGGTCGACGGTGTAGCTCACAGCAAGCCACTCCTTTCGAGGGATTCGATGGGTTCGGTGAAGGAACAGGAGCCGAAGGAGCGAGCGAAGTGCTGGCGCGCTTCGGCGAGCTCGGCTTCGCCGAGGCTCCAGCTCTGCCAGTCGAGGCGGCCGGCCGCCTCGCTCCAGGTCGGGGAGCCGGACTGGGCCAGGAGGTCCGCTACTCCAGCTTCGTCGATGCGACGATGCCAGAGCAGAGCGGCGGCGAAGAACACGTTGACGAAGCCGTGCATCACGGCCCGGTCGCTGCCCTCTTCATAGGTCAAGGCATAGCTGCCGGGGAATGGGTGATGGAGTCCGGCGGTGGCCTTGAAGGCCACCTGCTGGTCGCGGCAAGCGGTGAGGAATCGGGCGACCTCGGAGCGCTGCGGGATGGCGTCGGGGACCACGCCGCCGGTGCGAATCTTGACGGCTCGTCGGTGGCCTGCGGCGGCCGCGATCAGCTCTCGCGGATCCTGCCGGTGATCGATCTCGTAGAACACCTCCCAGCCCTCGTCGACCTTCACCGCGAAATCTGTCGGCTCTTCGGCGATGGCTTCGAGGGCGGTGACCACCAGGTCCGAGCGACCGGCGAGGGCGCGGCGCAGAGTGGCGACGCCGGCGGCGACGTCGCGCCCCACCAGGACGCTGAGCTCCCAGGGAGACGTGATGCCCGCCGGCAGGTACGAGATCAGCTCCGAAACTCGGGCCGCCGGCACCACCAGACGACCGAGCAGGGGGCGCCGGGGGCCTTGGCGATAGGAGGCGTAGTTGGCGACCACCGTGGCGAGGTCGAGGGAAGCCGGCGGAAACAGGCCGGCGTAGTCGATCAGGCCGTCGAGGAGACCTTGGCTGTAGGTCGAGTTCACGACATGGCTCCTGCTTCTAGTCCGCCCGACGCGGGCGGAGCGATGGATCAGAGGGTGTCGGCGAGGTCCTGCAGCAGGGCGAGGAGTTGGCGCTGCTTTTCCGCCGGCAGGCCAGAGACCAGCTCGCGATCGACCTCTCGGATGCGGCGCTCGATCTCGACCACCTGGCGCTTGCCGGTGGCGGAAAGGGAGACGCGGGCTCGTCGCCGATCGGCGGCTCCCCGGAGGCGCTGAATCCAGCCGCGCTTCTCGAGGCGCTCGAGGGGCGAGACCAGGGCCGACGGAGCGGTTCCGATATGGCAAGCGATGTCCTTCTGGCTGCACTCGGGATTGTTGGCGATGAACTCGAGGGCCGCGAACTGGATCGGAGCCAGGTCGAGGTCTGCGAATGCCTTGCTGAACAGGAGCGCCGCCCGGTTGTAGGTGAGGCGGAGGTTGAAACCGACGAGATCGCGCAGCAGTCCGAGATCGGCCGCCGGCTGAGGGGCGTGCTCCATGGACCGAGTGTACCGGAGTCGGTCTGGGTTCGAAAATAGTTTACCTTCATAACCATTCATGGTATATATCATCTCCGACGCGGGGACGAAAGCTCATTCCCGCCCCCGACATCACGGCTCGTCAGCAGCGCAAACCGCGACTCCGAAGAATTGGGCGCCGAGCGAGTCGACCAGGCCAGACCAGCCGGACCCGACGAACGGTTCGGCCGAACGATGGAGGATATGCCGATGACCGTTGTTGCTGAGCCCCGCACGTCCGCTCAAGAGAAGAAGGCCCTGAGGAATCCTCTCGGGCTGAAGCGTTTGCACCACGTCGAAATGTGGGTCGGCAACGCCAAGCAGTCGTCCTTCTACTACCGCGACGCCTTCGGCTTCTCGCAGTCCGCCTATCGCGGCCTCGAAACCGGCTCGCGGGAGGTCACCTCCTACGTTCTCGAGCAGAAGAAGGCCCGCCTGATCCTGACCACGCCGATGTCGGCGGAGCACCCGATCAACGAGCACTTGGTCAAGCACGGCGACGGGGTCAAGGACATCGCCTTCGAGGTCGAAGACGCCGATCAGGCCTTCGCCGAAGCCCTTGCCCGCGGCGCCAAGGCGGCGGCGGAGCCCCACGACCTGACGGACGAGCACGGCACCCTGCGTCGCGCCGTCATCCACACCTACGGCGACACGGTGCACTCGCTGATCTCGAACAAGGGCTACGACGGCCCCTTCATGCCCGGCTTCGTGTCCAAGCCGGTCGCCGGGGAGAGCGTCGGCCTGGTGCTGATGGACCACATGGTGGGCAACGTCGAGCTCGGCAAGATGAACGAATGGGCCGACTGGTATAGCAACGTCCTCGGCTTCGAGCGCTACATCACCTTCGACGACGAGGACATCTCCACCGAGTACTCGGCGCTGATGAGCATCGTGATGTCGGACGATCGCCAGGTGATCAAGTTCCCCATCAACGAGCCCGCCGAAGGCCGCAAGAAGAGCCAGATCGACGAGTACCTGGACTACTACAACGGTCCCGGCGTGCAGCACATCGCCATGCTCACCGGCGACATCCTGACGACGGTGGAGAAGATGCGCGCCAACGGCATCGAGTTCCTCACCGTGCCGGACACCTACTACGACGAGCTGCCTTCGCGCGTCGGCGACATCGACGAAGCCGTCGAGGCGATTCGCCAGCTCGGCATCCTGGTCGACCGTGACGAGGACGGCTATTTGCTGCAGATCTTCACCAAGCCGGTGGTCGATCGGCCGACGCTGTTCTTCGAGATCATCCAGCGCAAGGGCAGCCGGGGGTTCGGCAAGGGCAACTTCAAGGCCCTCTTCGAGGCCATCGAGCTCGAGCAGGCTCGCCGCGGCAACCTGTAAGAACGGCTGTTAGGCTTTCGGGGCGGCGCCGGTCGAGCGTGTCGGTCGGCGTCGCCCACGTGGTTCGGTTTGCGAGCCCGTCATCCCGGCGCCTTTTGGAAGATCCCTCAGGAGCACGCCATGCCGTACTACGTTCGCCAAGGCAAGATCCCGCGCAAGCGGCACAGCATTTTCCGTTCCGAGAGCGGTCAGCTCTTGCCGGAGCAATTGGTCGGCAACAAGGGATTCGTCGGCATTTCGTCGCTGCTCTACCACCTGCGGCCGCCGACGACGGCACTTTCCTCGGAGCATCTGCGCGACGTCGCCCTCGAGGCCGACCCCGAGCGGCGTTTGCGGCACCGGCACTTCCGGCTCCATCGCTTGCCCACCGGCGGTAGCCCGGTGCTCGACCGGGTGCCGCTGATGTTCAACGGCGATGTCGCCTCCTATCTGGTGCAGCCGGACCGCGAAGACGACTTCTTCTATCGCAACTCCCAGGGCGACGAGCTGATCTATGTCACCCAGGGAGAAGGGGTGCTCGAGACTCAGTTCGGCGAGCTGCCGTTCGCGGCCGGCGACTACCTGGTGATTCCGCGCTCGGTCCTGCATCGCTACCGCTTCACCAGTGAGAACGCCATATTCCTGATCCTCGAGGCCGGCGGGTACTTCCGGACACCCGGTCGCTACCGCAATGAGCACGGCCAGATGATCGAAGGAGCGCCGTTCTCGGAGCGCGATATCCGAGCCCCCCAGAACCTTCGCACCCACGACGAGACCGGCGAGTTTCCGGTAGTGGTCAAGCAGTACGATGCCCTCACCCGCATCGTGCTCGACCACCATCCCCTCGACGTCGTCGGCTGGGACGGGTTCTTCTTTCCCTGGGCCCTCAGCATTCACGATTTCGAGCCCCTCGTCGGGCGCTTCCATCAGCCGCCGCCGGTGCACCAGACCTTCGCCAACGATGGCTTCGTGGTCTGCTCCTTCTGCCCCCGGCCCTACGATTTCGATCCCCAGGCGGTGCCGGCGCCCTACAACCATTCGAACGTCATGTCCGACGAGGTGCTCTACTACGTTTCGCAGGAGTTCATGAGCCGTAGTGGCATCGAGTTCGGTTCCCTGACGCTGCATCCGGACGGCGTGCCCCACGGCCCCCATCCCGGTCGCGCGGAGGCCTCCATCGGGGCCCAAGGGACCGACGAGCTGGCGGTGATGTTCGACACCTTTCGGCCCCTCCAGGTGGCCCAGAGCATCCTGACGGTGGAAGACGACGAGTACTTCCAGAGCTGGGTGCACGGCGACCACGGCTAGGTCCTGTGCAGGATTCTCGAGAGTCCGGCGAGGCGTCGCGGCCGACCGCCGCCGGTGACTTGCTCTGGCAGCCTTCGGAAGGGCAGCGATCCGCGACCCGCCTGGCCGCCTTTCAGCACTGGCTGGCGACCGAGAAAGGCATCGATCGGCCGTCCTACCAGAGCCTCTGGGAGTGGTCCGTTACGGATCTCGAGGCCTTCTGGCGAGCGATCGCCGAGTACTTCGAGGTTTCGTTCGAGGAGCCGCCGGCGCCCGAGGCCTGGACCTTCGACATGCCGGGAGCGCACTTCTTTCCCGGCGCGCGCCTCAACTACGCGGCCGAAGTCCTGCGCCATCGCGGCGACCAGCCCGCCTTGATCGCCCGCCGCGAAGACGGCGCTCGGCGCGAGCTGTCCCGCGACCAACTGCGCGACGCCGTTGCCCGCGCCCGCCGGGGTCTCGAAGAGCTCGGCGTGAGCGCCGGGGACCGGGTGGTCGGCTTTCTACCCAATGGCGTCGAGGCGGTGGTCGCATTGCTCGCCACCGCCAGCCTGGGCGCCGTGTGGTCGAGTTGTCCGCCGGAGTTCGGGGTGCGCGGCGTCCTCGATCGCTTCCAGCAGATCGAGCCCAAGGTGTTGATCGGAGCTACCGGCGAGCATCACAACGGCAAGCGCTACGACCGCTCCGAGACCCTCCGCGAGATCGTCGCCGCCTTGCCAACGCTGACCGCCGTCGTCACCGTCGGGGAAGGCGGTCCGCCCGGCGCACTTTCCTGGGACAGCCTGTGCCGGGAAGCGGCGGCGCTCGATTGCGTCGCCGTCGACTTCGACCACCCGTTGTGGGTTCTCTACTCGTCCGGCACCACTGGGCCACCGAAGGCGATCCTCCAGGGGCACGGGGGCATCGTTCTCGAGCACCTCAAGCAGCTCGCCCTGCACAGCGACCTGAAAGCCGGCGATCGCTTCTTCTGGTTCTCCACCACCGGCTGGATGATGTGGAACTACCTGGTGGGCGGATTGATGCTGGGTGCCACCATCGTCCTCTACGAGGGCAGTCCCGGCTATCCCGATCTGATGAGCCTTTACCGTTTGGCGGCGGAGGAGCGGGTGACCTACTTCGGGGTCAGCGCGCCCTTCATCGACGCCTGCCGCCAAGCCGGAATCTCGCCGGCGGCGGAGCTCGATCTGTCCGCCCTGCGAGGCGTCGGCTGCACCGGCTCGCCGCTCTCGGCCGCCGGCTTCGCCTGGGTCTACGATCACCTCGGGAGTGATCTCTGCCTCGGTTCCCTGAGCGGTGGAACAGACGTCTGCACCGGCTTCGTCGGCCCCTGTCCGCTGCTGCCGGTGCGTGCCGGCGAAATCCAGTGCCGCTCCCTGGGGGCCAAGGTCGAGTCCTTCAGCCCCGCAGGGGAGACCTTGGTCGGCGAGGTCGGAGAGCTGGTGCTGACCCAGCCTTTGCCCAGCATGCCGGTGGGCTTCTGGGACGACCCGCAGGGCGAGCGCTATCGCCGCGCCTACTTCGAGCGCTTTCCCGGGATCTGGCATCACGGCGACTGGATCGCCATCGATGAAGGCGGCAGCTCGGTGATCTACGGCCGCTCCGACGCCACCCTCAACCGCGGTGGCGTGCGCATGGGGACGGCCGAGTTCTATCGCGTGGTCGAGGCCTTGCCGGAGGTCGTCGACAGCCTGGTGATCGACACCAGCGGCGCTGCCGGTCCCGCTGACGAGGATGCCGGCAAGCTCTGGCTGTTCGTCGTTCTGGCCGAGGATGTCACCGACGCCGGAGAGCTCGCCGGCCGCATCAAGGCCACCCTGCGGCGCGAGCTTTCGCCCCGCCATGCGCCCGACGCCATCTGTCCGGTCACCGCCATCCCGCGCACCCGCAGCGGTAAGAAGGTCGAGGTGCCCCTGAAGCGCCTGCTCGCCGGCACGGCGGGTCTGGAAAGCCTCAACCGCGGCGCCCTGGTCAACCCCGAGGCGGTCGATGCGCTGCTGGCGGTCGCTCTCGGGCAGCCGGGATAGATCGCCGCCGGCCTTCCGACGAGCCCTCGAACGACTCAGCATTCGCCTGCGAGTCGCGCTCGTGGTTTCGGCCCCTGGCTCGCCCGGTGCGCCATCTAGCCGGGAACCGTCTCTCTCAATGCCGGGTCCAATGTCCTGAGAAACGGTGGAGCGGATCGCGGAACGCGGCGTTCCTGCTGAGCGCATCCAGCGTGGGAGGAGACCTGAGGGGGACGCGAGATGGCATCCTTGAAAAGCTCTGGCGTGACGGACGAGATCCCGACCTCATCGATGGCCGATATCGCCTTTCTCTTGATCATCTTCTTCATGGTGACGGTGACCTTCACGGCCACCCGGGGACTCGACTTTGCCCTGCCCCAGGACGAGCCCGAGCCCCCCGTGATCGATCCCATCGAGTCCGTCTTGATCGAGATTCAGCCGACGGGAGCTCTGCTGGTCGACGGCTCTCCGCGTCGCCTGGATCAGGTGGTGGAATACCTGCGGCCCAAGCTGCAAGCGAATCCGATGAAGCCGGTCATCATCAATCCCGATGGCGCGGCCCCCTACGGAGCGATGGTCGACGTCTACGACGAGCTGCGGGGAGCGGCCGAGCGGGGTGTCGAGATCAAGGTCATCTCGATTCCGACCCAGCGCGAGATCGATGCCTTCTGGGATTTGAGATAGCTTTCCTTCCTCGATCAAGGAACCCACGGACGGCCGGTTGCTGCGGAGGCGGTTCTCTATGTTGATCCTCGGGGGAGTCATCGTCCTCGTCGCGGGAGTCTTGGCGTTGCGCCTCTGGCGTTTTTCCGATGGCCGCGCCGATCGGCGGTTGTGGGATTCGCTGGCGCGGACTGTCCCGACCGGGGAGCAAGTGCGCTTCGATTCCGCGATGGTCGACGGCCTGCCGGCGGCGGCGCGGCGTTACTTCTCGTACTCCATCCAACCGGGGACACCTCTGGTCTCGGCCGTGGAGCTCGAGATGGAGGGCGAGATCGGGTTGGGGACTCGCGACAAACCGGGCTATCGGCCGATGCGGGCGCGGCAGATTCTGGCGCCGCCCCACGGCCTCGTATGGCGAGTGCGCTCCGGATCCATTGCGGGGTCCGACGGCGCATCGACGAGCCAGTCTTGGACGCGCTTCTGGCTATTCGGAGTCTTGCCGGTGGTGCGTGCTGGTGGCAATGCCGATCACCGTCGCGCCGCCTTTGGCAGAGTGGTGGCGGAAGCGGCCTTCTGGGCGCCGGCCAGCTTGTTGCCGGGGCCTCACGTCACCTGGCATGGGGTCGACGAGGCCACCGCCCGCGCCGAGGTCCGATTCGGCGGCCTGGCGCAGGTGGTGGAGGTGACGGTGGACGACTCCGGCGAGCCACGGCAGGTGGTCATCGAGCGCTGGAGCAACGCCAATCGCGACAAGGTCTATCGCCTACAGCCCTTCGGCGGGGTGCCCTCGCGCTTTCGCGACTGCGAGGGCTACCGTTTGCCGACCCGCGTCGAAGGAGGCAACTTTTTCGGCACTGAGGACTACTTTCCGTTCTTCAAGGCGACGGTGACCACTTTACGCGCCGCGGTTCCGCTCTCTCGATAGCGCGCCTCATGCGAGCCTGGCCGATCGCTGAAGCTACTGCACGTCCGCCGTCCATGCGTTGGTGTTGCCGGACTCGAAGCCGTCGCGGAAGAGCAGGGAGAAGTTAGGCAGGGCGATGAAGGCGCCGGCCGAGCCGCTGCCG
The DNA here is from genome assembly GCA_039028635.1 of Acidobacteriota bacterium. Classification (NCBI taxonomy): domain Bacteria; kingdom Pseudomonadati; phylum Acidobacteriota; species Acidobacteriota bacterium. The sequence goes on along the minus strand of JBCCHV010000031.1, from coordinate 25,973 downwards.
ACGTTGAAGACGGTGAAGATGCCGAAGGCTTCGCCGGTGACCAACACCGCCGCGTCTTCGCCCCCGGCGATCAACGTGCCGTCGGCCCGCAGGTCGAGGTCGACGAAACGCTCGGTGGTGATCTGACGTTTGATCTCGTTGCCGTCCCGATCGAAGTGGAACAGGGTCGCCCCGAAGGGCACGGCGAAGATCTCGCCGGCGGCGTTGATCGCAATCGCCCGGACGTCTTCGCTCAGGGTGATGGTGCCGAGGGCGCCCATCGTCGAGGGATTGAAGAAGTCGAGGGTCCTCTGGTCCGAGCGCAGGGCATAGAGAAAGCCATCGAGGCCGAGGTTGAGATCGATGTAGTCGGTGCCCGGCTCGAAGCGCTCGGCGCTGAAGCCAGAGCTCGAATCGAAGCGCACGATGCCGTTGTCACCGTCGAACATGTCGGTCACATAGACAAAGTCGGCGAAGGTCGCGATGCCGCCATAGGTGAGGTTGTTGACCGTGTCCCAGTCGGCGAAGGTGTCGTGGCGCCAGGTGGCGGTGGCGGGCTCTCCGGTGCTCAGCACCGGATCGAAGGTGCCGTTGTAGACGTGGACTCGGCCATTGCGACCGATGGCGACGTCGCGGGCCGACTCGGTGAGGGCGGGCGGAGCCGCCGGGTTGCCGAGAATCGGAATCACCTGTCGCCGCTGGCCGAAGATGGTGTACTCGTAGAGGCGGTTCTGGAAGGCCACCACGATGCTGTCATCGGCGATCGCCCGGCCGCCGAACTCGAGATCGAACTCGAGGCTGCCATTGAGGGCCGGCGTCGCCTCCTCGCAGTGCTGCTCGAAGGTCGCCGAGAAGCGTACCGGCTCCCGAAACCAGTCGTAGAGCGCCTCGCTGACCGAGAACTCACCGCTCAGCGTGTTGCAGCCCCGCCCCTCGCCGCTGACCGCCAACCCGGGGCGATTCGCAGCCTGAAAAGGAAAGCGTTCGGCGTTCGGGAAGTCACCGATGGTCAGCTCGATGCCGCCTGGGGCGGCGAAGTCGAGGCTCCAGGTGCTGGGCCCCGGCATCTGGTCGAAGTCGAAGGAGACGCCGCCGGCACCGTTGCGCCCAATGGTCCAGGTGCCGTCCCGGTCGGTCCAGGTGGCGGACTGACCCTGGCCGATGAAGTCGCCCGGTTCGCTGTCGTAGGTGTAGGTCACCGAGTGGGCCGAGGCCGCGGTGGAGAAGATGAGGCAGGCCAGCATGGAGATGGCGAATCGCATGAGTTTCTCCCGGATGTCGTCGGTCCCGATGCCGGCGTTTCAGATGCCGGCGTTCCTGACGTCAGCGGCGACCCGCTCTGGCGGTCGACCGACGAGATCGACGATGTCTTCCCAGTCCCCCGTCTAGCATCGGACAAGGCGGCGCTCGATGCAAGGCCAGACGGTGGAATAGGACGAGCCGTGCGCCGTAGGGAGGGTATGAGTCACTTTTCGAGACCCCTCGGGCCTTTTGCTGGCGGCTGGGTTGCCATCGGTGTCGGCATCGGCACGGCGGTGTGTGTCGGCTCGGACGATGCTGGCCTTGGAATCGGCGTCACCGTCGCCGTCCTGGTGGTCGCGTGGGTTGCTTGGCGCTTCGGGAGCGGTTCCTGAGGCGTTGAAGGCGAGGCAGGCGCTGTAAGCTCTCGCCATGCCGAGCTCCGACACCGTTCCCGTCGCCCTGATTCAAGCCGAAATCGCCCCCTCCCTGGAAGAGGGGCTGGAGCGCTCCTCCAAGCTCGCCCTTGAGGCGGCGGGTCAAGGGGCCCGCCTGTTGGTCTTTCCCGAAACCTGGCTGCCGGGCTATCCCGCCTGGATCGACCTCTGCCGCGATGCCGCCTTGTGGAACCATCCGCCGACGCAGCGCGCCTTCGCCGGTATCGTCGAGGAGAGCGTGACCGTGCCGGGGCCGGCCTGCGGCCGCTTGGCGGCGCTGGCCCGGGAGCTGGCGGTGACGATGGTGGTGGGGGTGAGCGAGCGGGTGGACTCCGGCCCGGGACGCCATACCCTCTACAACTCGCTCCTCACCTTCGGCCCCGAAGGCGATCTCCTCAACCATCACCGCAAGCTGGTGCCGACCTACACCGAGCGACTGATCTGGGGGCCTGGTGACGGCGATGGCCTACGCGCCGTCGACACGCCGGCCGGCCGGGTGAGCTCGCTGGTCTGTTGGGAGCACTGGATGCCGCTGCCGCGGCAGGTGCTGCACGAGAGTGGCGAGGACATCCACGTCGCCGTCTGGCCGACGGTGCACGAGATGCACCAGGTGGCGAGCCGCCAATACGCCTTCGAGGGCCGCTGCTTCGTGCTCGCCTCCGGCGGTCTGATGAAGGCTGCCGCTTTGCCAGTGGAGCTCGAGCCGCATCCCGAGCGCGTCTCCGGTCCCGACGACTGGGTGCTGCGCGGCGGCAGCGCCATCATCGGCCCCGACGGCTTCTACCTCACCGAGCCGCTGTTCGATGAGGCGGCGGTGATCGTCGCCGAGCTCGACCTGGCCCGCATCCGCGAGCAGTCCATGACCCTCGACGTTACCGGCCACTACCACCGGCCGGAGCTCTTCGATCTCTCGGTGCGACCGAGCGGACGAACGGTCGAGCGGGCGGCCAACGAGTTGCTGCCGAACGACTGAGCTCGCCGGGCGCCGGGCGCTCAATGAAAATCGTGGCTCGGGATGGTGGCCAGCGACGACAGCGGTCGGAAGGTCTCCGCCTTGACCGAGACGGAGCCGTCCCGCTGTTGCAGGATGCCGTCGACGATCAAGCCCGTGGAGCCGACGATCAGGGAGCGGAACTCCTCCAGGATCGGCGGGCTGACGATCGCCTGGCTCATGCCGGTCTCGTCCTCCAGAGTCATGAACAGCATGCCCTTGGCGGTGCCTGGACGTTGCCGCACGATGATCGAGCCGGCGGTCTGCACGCGCCGGCTGTCGGGGACCTTGTCGAGGTCGGCGGCGGCGGTGATGCCGGCCTGGTCGAGGAGTGGCCGCAGATGCTTCATCGGGTGGGGGCCGGTGGTCAGGCTGGCGATGCGGAAGTCCTCGAAGGTCTCTTCGAGGGCGCTCATCTCGGGCAGCGGCGAGGGCGACTCGTCTGGCAGGGGGGCGAGCAGGGGGCCGGCGTCGCGGCTCGCCCGCGCCGCTTGCCAGAGGGCCTGGCGGCGGCTCAGGCCGAAGGTGGCGAGGGCGCCGACGGCGGCCAGGGCCTCGAGCTCGCCGGTGCGCAGGGTGGCGCGGCGGGCGAGGTCGTCGGTGTCCCGGAAGGGTTGCTCGCGCTCGATGGCTTCCGCCGCCTGGCGCCGCAGACCCTTGACGTAGCGCAATCCGAGGCGCACCGCCCCCTCTTCCCAGCGACAGCGCACCGTCGAGCGGTCGACGTCGATCGGGCGCACCTCGACGCCGTGACGCTCGGCATCGCGAATCAGCGTCGCCGGGTGGTAGAAGCCCATCGGCCAGGCGTTGAGCAGGGAGAGGAAGAAGGCCGCCGGATGGTGCGCCTTGAGGTAGGCGCTGGCGTAGGCGATCAAGGCGAAGCTGGCGGCGTGGGATTCCGGGAAACCGTAGAGGGCGAAGGAGGTGATGGCGTGGGTGATCTGCTCCTGTGCCTTGCCGGTGATGCCGCGGGCGGTCATGCCGTCGCGCAGGCGCTGCTCGATGGCGTCCATCGCCTCCACCGAGCGCTTGAAGCCCATCGCCCGGCGCAGCTCCTCGGCTTCGCCGCCGGAGAAGCCGGCGGCCACCATCGCCACCCGCAGGATCTGCTCCTGGAAGATTGGCACGCCGAGGGTGCGTTCGAGGATCGGCTTCAAGCTGGGATGGGGGTAGGTCACCTCCTCGCGCCCCATACGGCGCTCGAAAAACGGATTGGCGAGGTTGCCGACGATCGGTCCCGGGCGAATGATGCCGACCTGGATCACCAGATCGTAGAAGGTGCGCGGCGCGTTGCGCGGCAGCGAGGCCATCTGGGCGCGGCTCTCGATCTGGAAGACGCCGACGGTGTCGGCGGCGCGGATCATGCGATAGGTCTTCGGGTCGTCCGGGGGCAGGTGCGAGAGGTCGACCCGCACCCCTTCCTCGCGCCGGATGATGGGCACCGCCTCTTCCAGCGCATTGAGCATGCCGAGGCCGAGAAGGTCGATCTTGATGATGCCGAGGTCGGCGCAATCTTCCTTGTCCCACTGCACCACCACTCGACCGGGCATCGATGCCGGTTCTAGCGGCACGACCTCGTCGAGGCGGCCGTCGGCGATCACCATGCCGCCGGAGTGCTGACCGAGATGCCGCGGGCTGTGCAGGATGCGCTGCCAGAGGTCGGCGAAGTGGCGCACTCGCGGTTCCGCCGGATCGAGGCCGGCGGCGCGGATCTCCTCCGCCAGGACCTTCGGCTGGCCGGCGTGGACGTCGCGATGCCAGCTCCCCAGACGGCGCGCCAGGCGGTCCTCCTGGGTGGGGGAGAAGCCCAGCGCCTTGGCCACCTGACGGGCGGCGGAGCGCTCGCGGTAGGTGATGACGTTGGCGGTCATGGCGGCGCCGTGGGGGCCATAGCGCTGGTAGACATACTGGATGACGCTCTCGCGGCGCTCGCCGGAGGGCAGGTCGAGGTCGATGTCCGGCCACTCGCCGCGCTCTTCCGACAGGAAGCGCTCGAACAGCAGGTCCATCTTCACCGGGTCGACGGCGGTGATCGAGAGGGCGTAGCAGACGGCACTGTTGGCCGCCGAGCCGCGTCCCTGGGCGAGGATGCCCTGGCGCTGGCAGAAGCGCACGATGTCCCACACGATCAGGAAGTAGCCGGCGAGGTCGAGCTTTTCGATCAGGGCGAGCTCGCGCTCGAGCTGCCCCTGGGCCTTGGCGGTGAGCGGCCGGAAGCGCGCCTGGGCGCCGCTCCAGGTGATCTGGCGCAGGTACGAGGCGGGGGTCTCGCCGGGGGGCAGCGGGTAGGCCGGGAAGCGGTAGCCGAGGTCTTCGAGGGTGAATGGCAGCGCGGCGGCGAGGGCGGCGCTCTCGGCCACCGCCCGCGGCAGGTCGGCGAAGCGCCGGGCCATCTCCTCGGCGCCCACCAGGTGGCGCTGTCCCTGGGCGGCGAGGCGGCGGCCGGCGGCGTCGAGGGTGGTGCGGTGGCGGATCGCCGTCTGGACGTCGTGGAGGGCCTTGTCGTGGCGCTCGGCATAGCGCACCCCGTTGGTCGCCAGGAGCGGCAGGCGCAAGCGTTGCGCCAGGCTCTGGGCGGCCTGGTTGCGGTGCTCTTCGTGGCGCTGGAAGTGGCGCTGCAGCTCGACGTGGAGGCGGCCGTCGAAGAGCCCCGCGAGGCGCTCGAGAGTGCGTTGCCCGGCTTCCAGGCCATCCCGGGTGAGGCTTTGGGCGAAGGGTCCTTCATCGCCTCCGGAGAGGGCGTGGAGGCCGCCGGCATGCTCGGCGATGAGGTCCCAGGTGGCGACCGCCTGACCCTTGGGGCGGTGCCGTGCCGCCGCCGTCAGCAGGCGACAGAGGTTGCGGTAGCCGGAGCGATCGCGGACCAGCACGGTCAACCGGGGCCGGTCGGCGTAGTCAGGGTCCGCCTTACCGGCAGTGCCTCGCCGATCGGCGGATTCGTCCGCCAGAGTGATCTCGGCACCGACCAGCGCCCGCAGACCTCGCTCGCGGGCCGCCTTGAAGAAACGCGGAGCGCCGTAGACCCCGTTGCGATCCGCCAGGGCGACGGCGGGCAGGTCGTGGCGCGCGGCGGCTTCGGCGAGCTCTTCCGGTGGCGAGGCGCCGTCGAGAAAGGAGAAGGCCGAGGCGGCGCGCAGCTCGACGTAAGGCGGCGGGCGGCGTCTCATGGCTCGAGGTTAGCGTAAATGGGGCGTAAATTCGAATGTCGGGAGCGTCGCTATCGGGGGGCCGGGAAGCTCAGAGGTCGCCGCCGAGAGCGGGTCCACAGGTCGGGCTAGAATGCTCCTCTCGAACTCGCAGTCTTCTTGCGGAGGTGTCTCCATGGCCCGTTTGCTCGTCTTCGTCCTGGTTCAACTGCTGATCGCGGCACCGCTCTTCGCCACCTGCGGCGGTGGCGGCGGTGGCGGTGTTGGCGGCATCACCCCCAACCTCGGAAACGGCCAGACCGAGCAGGTCTATCGCGTGCCCTGGATCGTGATGCCCGACGGCACCACGCGCCTCGATGGCGATCTGGTGCTGTTCTGGTTCCCGACCTCGCCGGAGCAGGCCCGATCCTCGGGCCTGCAGACCTCCCGCAACCTGAGCGTCTGGGCGTCGCGCTGCGTCGGCATGGGCGTGGTGCCGACGGACAACGGCACGTTGCGAGAGAAGTTGGCCGTCGCCGGTGAGCATCCCTCGGCGGTCCTGCTCGATGGCGGTGGCGAGGAGATCGGCCGGGTGAGCGGCGACAACGGCTCGCTGGCGCTGCGGGCGGTGGAGAAGCTGGTCGGCGGCGAGCTCGAGGCGCGTGAAGAGACCGTCAAGGGACTGCTCGCCAGCGCCACCGCGAAGCGCAAGGGCGGCGAGACGGAGAGCGCCGCCGGGCTCTATCGCCAGGTCTGGGAATCCCGCTGTCAGTTCCCCGGTCCGGCCAAGAAGGCCGCCAAGGGGCTGAAGAAGATGGGATTGGCCACCGACGAGCAGATCGGCTGGCGGGGGGACGAGGCGGATCTCTCGCCGGCCACCACGCGGCGCGTCGACGAGCTGATGACCGCCGGTCTGATCGCCGAGCGGGCGCTGCGCATCGACGAGGCGGAGCGCCTCTATCGCCGGGCCTGGAAGGCCGATCCGGCGGATCCCGTGCCGCTGCGTTTCCTCGCCGAGCTGCATCGCCATCACAGCGGCGACTGGCAGCAGGCGACGGAGCTCTTCGAGCACCTGCTGGCGGGCCCGGTGGACCCGCTGTCACGGGCCGTCGCCCTCCACGGTCTCGGCAAGATGACCATCCACAGCGGCGACTTCGATCGCGGTCTGGCCTACTTCGAGCAGTCCGTCGCCGCCTTCCCCCTGGCTCTGACCTACCGCAACCTGGCGGTCTACTGGAACTCCGAGGCCGAGCTCGAGAAGGCCTACGGCTATGTCGAGAAGGCGATGGCTCTGGAGCCCCACGACCTCTACAACCAGGTCTTTGCCGCGACCTATCTGGTTGAGCTCGGCCGGCCCGACGAGGCCGAGCGCATCGCCCGTGCCAACCGCGGATTCCTCGAGGCGTCCTACAACCTGGCGGCGATTCACGCCCAGCTCGGCCAGCGGGCCGAGGCCTTCGAGCTCCTGCGGCGTCATTTCTACGAGTACGAGCGCTATGACGCGGTGCGCTCCAAGGAGATGCAGGAGGCGCGCGACGACATCGTCTTCGCGGCCTACCACGACGACCCCGAGTTCATCGCCCTCACCGCCCTGGCGGACGGCCTGGGAGCTGCTGCCGGCGGGCGCTGATTCGTTGCGAAGATGGCCCCGGGAGAGCCCGGGGCCGGTGAGAGTCAGTTGGAGGCGGTGCGAGTATCGGGCACCTGCGGGCTGAGTGGCTCGACGGGCACCACCATCGCCGGGTAGCAGTAGTTGAGGCACTCGCGCTCGCTGAGCTCACCATCGTGGTAGTTGTCGCCATCCCAGGCGTCGCAACCGTCATAGCTGCCGTCGATGTCGTAGTAGGTGACGGTGGTGCAGTCGCCTTCGACGGTGACCACCGAATCACGGGCGATGGCGAACGGGGCGAGGACCAGCAGAACGAGAGCTAGAAAGAGCAGTTTTTTCATCGCAAGAGCTTCCTTGGGTTGAATTTTCGAAGCGACGGGCATGTCTCGGATGTCCGTCTTCAGGAAGATGCGGAAAACCGCTTGCCAACTCCCTCACCGAAGCGCCTGGCTTCAGAGCGCGGGCTAGCCTAGGCCGGTGCGCAGCCAGCGTGCCCAGTCCGGGCGACCGCCGCGCTCGGCCTGGCGCGCCGCCCCTTCCCAGTCGTAGGTCACCTTTCTCGGCTCGATCCGCCAGCCGCCTCCGGGCCGCCGCTCGAGCAGCGCATAGCGGGCATGGGGGGTGCCGGACTCCATGGCGTGGGGATGAGGAGAATCATCGGTGTAGGCGGGAAGGCCGACGCTGCCCGGGTTGAGCACCTGGCGCCGGGACGGGAGGTGGCGGTGACTGTGGACGTGGGTGTGGCCGCAGGCGACGTAGGGCGCCGCGACGGCGTCGAGGAGAGCCTCTACCTGTTCATCGGGGCGGTCGCCGCTACCGGCGGCGGTCACCATCTCGAGGAGCGGTTCGAGATCGCTGCGTGGCGTGCCGTGACAGAGGAACCAGTCCTCGACGGTAGTGGTGGCCGGGAGCTTCGCCAGCCAGGCGAGATCCTTCGGCTGCAGGGCGGCGACGACGGCCCGGGCTCTGGGATCGAGGTTGTCGGCGAGCAGATCGCGGTCTTGGTTACCGAGGACGGTCACCGCCTCGAGGGGCCGGAGGAGCTCGGCGGTGCCGGCCGGGTCCAGCGGTCCGAAGAAGCAGTCTCCGAGGTTGATCCAGCGTTCGATGCGATGTTTCGAGGCATCGGCGATCACGGCCTCGAGGGCCCGTCGGTTGCCGTGAATGTCCGCCAGCATGGCCCAGTAGGTCATGTCCCTCTCCCGATCAGGGCGCGGTGCGGCGTGGAATCCGTTCGCCGCGGGCGCGATTTCTGTACGTACTTACGTAAGTGAGATTCTGCAGACCTCTGCGGAGGAAGTGGTTTTTTGGTGGTACGATTTTGCCTTAATTGTTATGACGGCGAGTTTTCTTGGGGCGAGCCCACGAGATTTGTGGGTTCGAAATCTTCTATGATGAATTTAAGCGATCACGCACTAACGATGGAGGATCGGGACAATGACAGGAGTTCGAGCGAGACGATTTTGGTGGATTCTGGCTTTGGTGAGCGTGCTCGCCATGGGCTGGTCGGTACAGGTGATGGCCCAGGACGAGCCGGCGGACGCGCAGGCCGAGGAGGCCGAAGGACAGGAGGAAGAGGCCCAGCCGGAAGTCTATGGCGAAGAGATCGTCGTCACCGGTAGCCGAGCCGGTGGGCGTACGGCCACCGAATCGATCGTGCCGATCGACGTCATCTCGGCCGACGACTTCGCCAACCAGGGCGAGTCCGACGTCAGCACCCTGCTCCGTACCCTGGCACCGTCTTACAACGTCAATACCCAGCCGATTTCCGACGCGGCGACGGTGGTGCGGCCGGCCAATCTTCGCAACCTCGCTCCGGACCACACCTTGGTCCTGGTCAACGGCAAGCGCCGCCATCGTGCGGCGGTCATCTACTGGCTCGGCAACGGCGTCGCCGACGGCGCCCAGGGGCCGGACATCTCCGCCATTCCGGCGATCGCCCTGCGCCAGGTCGAGGTGCTGCGCGACGGTGCTTCGGCGCAGTACGGCTCCGACGCCATTGCCGGCGTGATGAACTTCATGCTCAAGGACGACCGCTCCGGGGGCAGTCTCGAGGTGCGCACCGGTGGCTACACCGAGGGTGACGGCGACACCTCGTCGATCGCCGGCAACGTCGGCTTGCCCCTTGGCGAGATCGGCTTCTTCAACCTCAGTGGTGAGTATGGCTTCGCCGATCCCACCAGCCGCAGCGTGCAGCGCGACGATGCCGCCGGCCTGATCGCCGCCGGCAACTCCAACGTTCGCAATCCGGCCCAGATCTGGGGCTCGCCGGAAACCGAGGACGACCTCAAGCTGTGGGCCAACTTCGGCCACTTCATGAACAACGGCATGCAGTTCTACGGCCATGCCAACTACGTCTCGAAGACCGTCACCGGCGGCTTCTACTTCCGTAACCCCAACACCCGTAGCGCCGTGTTCAGCGGCGACGGTGGCGACACCCTGCTGGTCGGCGACTTGGTCGATGCTCAGGACGGCGTGCTCGACGGCTCCGCGGGCTGCCCGATCGTGCGGATCAACAACAACATTCCGGATCCGGTGGCCCTGCAGCAGGTGATCAACGATCCCAACTGCTTCTCCTTCCAGGAGATCTTCCCGGGTGGCTTCACCCCCAATTTCGGCGGTGACCTGGAGGACAACTCGATTCTTCTCGGCCTGCGCGGTCAGACCGACTTCGGTCTGTCCTGGGACGTCAGCCTGAGCAACGGCTCGAACGAGGTCGACTTCTTCATCAACAACACCGTCAACGCTTCCCTCGGACCGGACACGCCGACCTCCTTCGATCCGGGTCTCTACGCCCAGGAGGAGTTCAACTTCAACATCGACGTGTCCTACGCCCTCAACGACCAGACCAACCTGGCGGGCGGTGTCGAGTGGCGCGACGAGGAGTTCGAGATCGGCATCGGTCAGCTCGAGTCCTTCCAGATCGGACCGCTGGCCGAGCAGGGCTTCAGCGCCGCCTCGAACGGTTTCCCGGGCTTTGGTGACCTCGCCGCCGGTACCTGGAGCCGCAGCAACTACGCCGTCTACGGCGATCTCGAGCGCAATGCCGCCGACGATCGCTGGACCTTCGGCCTGGCGGTGCGCTTCGAGGACTTCGAAGACTTCGGCACCACCACCAACGGCAAGATCGCCGGCCGCTACCGCTTCAACGACAACTTCCAGGTCCGCGGCAGCGTCAGCACTGGCTTCCGGGCGCCGACGCCGGGTCAGTCGAATGCCTTCAACGTGTCGACCGAGTTCGATCTGCAGGCGATGGAGCTGGTCAACAACGGCACCATCCCGTCGTCGTCCCGCGTCGCCCAGTTGCGCGGCGGTGAGCCGCTGGTGGCCGAGGAGTCGACCAACTTCGCCTTCGGTGGCGTCTACGAAAACGGTCCCTTCACGCTCACTGCGGACCTCTTCCGCATCGATCTCGAAGACCGCCTGTCGGTCACCCAGCTCTTCACCCTGACCCAGGCGGAGGTCGACGCGCTGATCGCCGAGGGCATCACCAGCGCCGCCAACCTGCAGAACTTCCGCTTCTTCACCAACGACTTCGACACCGAGACCCAGGGCCTCGACGTCGTCGCCACCTATGCGCCGCCGGCGCTCAACGGCGACACCGTGTTCAGCTTTCTGTTCAACATCACCGAGACCGACGTGGTGGCGTTCAACCCGGCCACTCTCGACCAGACTCGCATTCGCGAGCTGCAGGAGGCCCTGCCGGAGAATCGCTGGGTGCTGTCGGCGACCCACGAGCTGAACAACGGCCTGCGTTTCCTGGGCCGGGTGAGCTACTACGACGACTGGTTCGATTCGGAGGACGGCCTGGTCTACGGTGGCGAGTACCTCCTCGACCTCGAAGCCGCCTACACCTTCAACGACAACGTCACCTTCATCCTCGGGGGCCAGAATGTCCTCGACACCACGCCGGAGGAGAACCCCAACGCGGCCGCCGGTGTCGGCAACCGCTACAGCCAGTTCTCGCCCTTCGGCTTCAACGGTGCGTTCTGGTACGCGCGGCTGAAGTACAGCTGGAAGACGGGCTTCTAACCAGCTCGCTCCGCGAGTCGTTGTTGCAGGGGGGCTTTTCAAGCCCCCCTCGCCTACGCGGCCTGGACCGCACGCGCATGTCGTGCGGCGCGGCCGGCCAGGCCTCACCCCCTCCAGGGCGGCCCCGAGACGAGCCTTTGGCTCGCGAGCCCTGCCTTCGCAGGGCTCGGTCGGTCTCGGTCCGATTCTTTGCTTCAAATTAGGAATCACCTGGCATGTAGGGCTTTTCAAGCCCCCCTCGCCTACGCGGCCCGGACCGCACGCACATGTCGTGCGGTGCGGCCGACGAGGCCTCACCCCCGGACTCTGCTGTCAGGCGCCTCCGCGATTCCGCTCTCCTGTGAGGTTGTTGCCATGAGCCTCGATGACTACCCCCGCCATCCGCTGACCTTCGGGCCCTCGCCGATCCACCCCCTACCGCGCCTCAGCGCCCATCTCGGCGGCGAGGTGGAGGTCTGGGCGAAGCGGGAGGATTGCAACTCGGGTATCGCCTTTGGCGGCAACAAGGTGCGCAAGCTCGAGTACCTGGTGGCGGAGGCGTTGGCGCAGGGCGCCGACACGCTGGTTTCGATCGGCGGAGTGCAGTCGAATCACACCCGCCAGGTGGCCGGCGTGGCGGCTCATCTGGGCCTGAAGGCGGTGCTGGTGCAGGAGGCCTGGGTCGACTGGCCGGACGTGGTGTACGACAAGGTCGGCAATCTTCAGCTCACCCGCATTCTGGGCGGCGATAGTCGTTTCGACAGCGCCGGCTTCGACATCGGGATCCGCGATAGCTGGCAGGCGGCGCTGGAGTCGGTGCAGGCCGAGGGAGGAAAGCCCTATGCGATTCCAGCGGGGGCTTCGGACCATCGGCTGGGAGGTCTCGGCTTCGCCCGCTGGGCGCGGGAGGTGGCGCAGCAGGAGGCCGAGCTCGGTCTCTTCTTCGACACCGTCGTGGTCTGCACCGTCACCGGATCGACCCATGCCGGAATGATCGCCGGCTTTGCCCTTGAAGATCGGCCGGACCGGCGGGTGATCGGGATCGATGCTTCCGCAACCCTCGACCAGACCCGTTCCCAGGTCGAGCGCATCGCCCGCTCGACGGCCGACCTGATCGGCCTCGGCCGCGCCCTGCGTGCCGACGAGATCGAGGTCGTCGACGGCTACAGCGGTGGTGTCTACGGGGTGCCCGATGAAACGACCATCGCCGCCATCCACACCTGCGCTCGCCTCGAGGGCATGCTCACCGATCCGGTCTACGAGGGCAAGTCGATGGCCGGCCTGATGGATCTCGTGCGACGTGGCGAGATCGCCCCCGGCTCGCGGGTGCTCTACGCCCACCTCGGCGGCCAGCCGGCCCTCTCCGCCTACGCCGGCGTCGTTTAGCAGGCTGCTGAAAAAGTCTTGACTCGGCGCATCTTTGGTACTCAAGAGTTCCCGAGCCCAGCGGGCGAGGCGGCGCCTTCGGCGCCGAGGACGGACCGCCCTGGACGGGGGTGAAGGCGCACGACATGTGCGAAGCCGGGCCGCGAAGGCCTGAGGGGGGCGCGTTTAGCCCCCCTGGCCGGGCGCCCCTGAAACAAACAGCAGGCGCTGAATAAGCCGCCACGCGGCTTTTTCAGCAGCCTGCTAGCGAACGCGCTGACCGTCGATCTCGACCCAGCCGCCCTGGTGGCGACCGTCGGGGTCGTGGTGGGTCCAGTGGACGACCCCGCCGCGGTCGTTCCACTCGTATCTGCCGCGGAAGCGAATGGAGTCGCCGACGGCGATGTCGAGGCGGTCGGCGAGGTCGATGTTGTGGCTCAGCAGGATGGTTTGCTCGGGGGTCACCTGGACGATCATGCGCTGGTGGCGGGAGCCCTGGAGGTCGTCCGGTAGCCGGCGCACGACCTCACCGCCGGCTTCGACCCACAGGCCCGAACGTTCCCCCTGGTAGGCCTCGGCGATGGCTCCGGCACCGCTTTCCGGGCCGGCGGTGCTGGAGCCGCCGCGGGAAAGCCAGCCGGAATCCCGAATCACCCAGATGCTGGCGAACAGGATCATCAGGAAGAGATATCGCTTGCGGCCGAGGCGCCGCCGCGGGTGCTTCGGGCGCATCGTCATCTGGCGGCGGCCTGGGCCTCGTCTTGGGGCTTGTTCTTGACGTAGGTGTCGAGCCAGCGCTCCGTTTCCCACAGCATGTGGAGAATCGACTCGCGGGCGCGGTAGCCGTGGCTCTCGTGCGGCAGCATCACCAGCCGGGCGGTCGCGCCGAGGCCCTTGAGGGCGTTGTAGAAGCGCTCGCTCTGCATCGGGTAGGTGCCGGAGTTGTTGTCCACCTGACCGTGGATCAGCAGGATCGGCTCGTTGACCTTGTCGGCGTGCATGAAGGGCGACATGGCGAAGTAGATCTCCGGCGCCTGCCACACGGAGCGCTCCTCGGCCTGGAAGCCGAAGGGCGTCAGGGTGCGGTTGTAGGCGCCGCTGCGGGCGATGCCGGCGGCGAAGAGGTCGGAGTGGGCGAGCAGATTGGCGGTCATGAAGGCGCCGTAGGAGTGGCCGCCGATGACCATCCGGTCGCGATCGCCGACGCCGCGTCGCACCAGCTCGTCGATCGCCGCGGCGGCGCCGTTGACCAGCTGCTCGACGTAGGTGTCGTTGGGCTCGTCGTCGCCTTCGCCAATGATCGGCAGAGTGGGGTCGTCGAGGACGGCGTAGCCCTGGGTAAGCCAGAGCATCGGCGACCACCAACCGATGCGGGTGAAGCGATGGGGCGAATCGGTCACCTGGCCGGCGGCGTCGGCGCTCTTGAACTCCTGGGGATAGGCCCACAGCATGGTGGGGAGGGGGCCATCGCGCTCGGCCTCGTAGCCCTTCGGCAGGTAGAGGGTGCCGGTGAGCTGGACGCCGTCCGCCCGCCGGTAGCGAATCAGCTCCTTCGACACGCCGAGGAGCTGCGGGGTGGGGTGGGGCATGTCGGTGATCTGCTGCAGCGAATCGCTGGTCAGATCGCGCACGTACAGGTTGGGCGGCTCTTCGACCGACTCGCGCAGGGTCAGGAAGCGCTGGCCATCGGCGCTGAGGATGTCGAGGGGGCGCTCGTAGTGCGGTGCCTGGGAGCGGAACAGTCGTTGTTTCTCGTCGCTGTCGAGGTTCCAGAGATCGAGGAACGGACGATCACCCTCTTCCGACGCGCCGTCCCCGATCATCACCAGGGACTTGCCGTCGTCCAGGGTGAGGAGCTGCTGGCGGCCGCGGGCGTTGGCTTGCATCACCGGCTCTCCGGGATCGCCGTAGCGATCCTCGAAGGAGCCCTCGTGAACCAGCTTCGGAGCCTTGGCCGGCGAGGCCGGATGCACCCGCCAGGCGCGGGTCTGGCGCGATTTCCACCACCAAGTGCTGACCAGGGCGAGGTCGTCGTGGCCCCATTGCACGGAGCTGAAGCGCAGCTCGAGGTCGGCCAGCTTCTGAGGCTCGCCGGTGAACGGTGCGGCGAGCAGGTAGAGGCGGTCCCGCAGCTTCGCTTCGGCGCCGGCATCGCCGCCATCGAGGGCCTCGGCCCAGGCCAGGGAGGCGTCGACGTCGGCTCGCCACATCGGCTGCCGGGGGCCCGTCACGACGCTGCCGAAGGCCGTCGGCACACCCTCCATCAGCGGCCGGTCGGCGAGCTCGTGGACGACTTCGCCAGAGCCGTCGAGGATCGCGATGCGGCGCGGGAAGCGAAACGCCGGCACCAGGTAGGAGTAGGGCCGGTGGAGGGTTTCGAGGAGCAGGTAGCGGCCGTCCGGCGACGGATCGACCTGCCAGACGATTGCCGGGTCGGTCAATCGCTCGACCTTGCCGTCGAGACCGATCCGGGCGACTTGAGAGGTGAAGTAGTGATCGAACAGAGCCTCGTCGTGACGGCTCTTGAGGAGGTCTTGGTAGGTGCGGGCCGGTGCCGCCTTGCCGGTGGTTTCCTGAATGACCGGTCCACTCGGCACGGTCGGCGCGCTCGGCACCGCACGCTGGTTCGCCGGCCGCACGGTGGTGACCAGGGCGGAGCTGTCCGGCAGCCACGAGATGCCGCGCGCCATGGCGAGATTGAGGATCGGGCCGGTGAGGCGCCGGGCCTCGGCGTCGGCGAGAGAGGCGGTCCACAGCTCCAGGCCGTCGGCCGTCGTGTGGGTGAAGGCGAAGTGCTCGCCATCCGGTGACCAGCGGAAATTCTCGAGGTGGGCATCCGGCGGCAGGCTGGTGACCGGCCGGCTGCGGCCTTCGAGATCGACCAGCGTGATGCCGCGCGAGTAGAGGGTCCAGCTGCGCGCGTTGCTGCGCGTCTTCACCCGGATGCCGGCGAGGCGCAGCTCCGGCTCGGCGAGGGTGGCGATGGTGGGCTGGCTCGGGCGATCGAGCAGAGCCACCGCCCGGCCCTGGGGATGAATGCGCAGCCGCGGCGTGAGAGGTGCGTCGAGAAGATCGACCAGGTCCTGTTGCGGCTGCTGATATTGGGCCGTCGCCGGCTGTGTCGTGAGCAGGCCGCCGAGAAGCAGGCAGAGGGCGGAAAGGAAGGGGGCTCGGAAGCTCATGTCGGACAATCTCCTCAGGTCTGATGGCAGCTGCGATTCTACTCCTGCCCGCGGACGCCGGACGGGGGCGCCGTGATGCGAGCCATCGAAGTTGGTGCCGCCGGTGCCCATGCGATACGAGAGCGAGCGTCCGAAGTTGCCCGCGGCTGGCCTGAGCCGCTGAGCGGCCCGCGGTCTGCCGCCGTCGAACCGGAGCGACCTCGGATTAGATGAGCGAATTCGATGGTAAATGGCGCTGGAAAGGGCGTAGGTTGCGCCTCGCGGCTGCGAGCGGTGGTCGCGGCTCCTTGCCGGCACCCGCTGGGGGCCGGTTATTCACTGATGTGTTGATGGGAGGGAAAACCATGAGTCAAGCCTCGAACGAGATCATGAAGGCGGTTCTTCCGGTCGGACGCTCGGCCTGGGCGATCGCCGCCGGCTATCTCGCCTTCTTCGCCATCTTTCTGATTCCGGCCCCGATCGCCCTGCTCTGTGGGCTGATGGCCCTGCGCGATCTCCGGCAGCGTCCCGCCGTCGGTGGCCGTGGGCGGGCTTGGTTCGCCATCATCAGCGGCGGCTTCTTCACCCTTTTCGGACTCTTCGTCGGCGGCGTCCTGCTGTTCGCGCCCGCCGCCTGAGGCGGGGATCGGTCCCGGCAGCGCCGATTCCCCGAGACGCTTCGGGGAGAGGGGCTCGCTGGGATGGAGCGGCATCTTCGAGGGGCGCTCCCTCTCCGTCCCTCATTCCTTTTTATCTCTCGTTTTATCGGTCGTTGACCCTGACCGATGTCGTGCGCCTCGGCGTTGGCGATAGCATGGGCCGAGTCAACGGCCGGGGCGCAGGCCCCAGAGGGAGTGAATGGCCTTCGAGCGCGTCTTCTCGGGAGCTCCGTGGGAGCAAAAGGTGGGCTATTGCCGCGCCATCAAGGCGGCGGGGCAAATCTATGTCACCGGCACGGTCGCGGTCGGGGATGACGGGCAGAGTCTGTTCCCGGACGATCCTTTGCGGCAAACGCGGCGCTGTCTCGAGCTGATCGACAAGGCCTTTCGGGAGCTCGGAGCCGATCTCTCGAAGGTCGTCCGCACTCGCTTCTTCGTCACCGACATCAGTCGTTGGAGCGAGATCGGCGAGGCCCATCGAGAGGTTTTCGGGGATCATCCGCCGGCGACCACCATGGTCGAAGTGAAAGCCCTGATCGCGCCTGACTTCCTGGTCGAGATCGAGGCCGATGCAGTGATCGAGTAGCCGCTCGAGCGAAGTTCTGGCCGCCGGGGGATTCGAGCCCTCGGGAATCGTGGCGGCACGGAATTCGTTCCCACAGGAGGACGAACCGGACGCCCGGGGCCGAGAGCGCAGCCGATGGCATTTTGCTCTCAGGGCGTCGGAGATGGAAAATGCCGGGCTCTGGACCGACCGGGGCCGGAACACCACTATGGAAAATTTCGGGGACAGCTCAGCGAGCCGCCAGCGATTCGCCCGTCTGGTCGCACGACCGGACGGCCAGATCGACCTCGCCGAAGGGGCATTGCTGATCGCTGCCGAGGAGTATCCGGAGCTCGATATCGAGGACCAGCTACGCCGCCTCGATGGGCTCGCCGACGCTGCCCGAGGAGCTCTCGCCGAGGTCGAGGACGATCCCCTCCTGAGGTTGCAGCGCCTCAATCGCTTCCTGTTCGTCGAGAGTGGATTCCGCGGCAACCGCGAGGATTACTACGATCCCCGCAACAGTTTTCTCAACGAGGTACTCGAACGGCGATTGGGGATCCCGATCACCCTTTCCCTGGTGCTGATGGAAGTCGGCCGGCGCGCCGGTGTCGAGCTCGAAGGGGTGGGGTTCCCGGGCCACTTCCTGGTGCGCCATGGGCAGACCCTGCTCGACCCCTTCGACGGTGGCCGTTTTCTCAACTGCCACGACTGCCAGGATCTCCTGGCCTGCATGACCGGCGGCCGGATGCCCTTCCACGACGGTCTCCTGCGCACCGCCAGCAATCACGAGATCTTGTTGCGCATGCTCAACAATCTGCGCGGTATCTACTCCGAGATCGGCGACCAGGAGCGCGTCATCGCGGTGCTCGATCGCCTGCTTCTGCTGGCGCCGGAGGATGGCATCTTGCGGCGAGATCGCGGCCTGCTTCTGCTCGAACGCGGCGAGTGCAGTCGCGCCTTGGCGGATCTCCAAGCCTACCTGACGGCGGAGCCGGGGGCCCTCGATCGCTGCCGGATCGAGCTCGCGGCGATGCGAGCGCAGCGCCGGGCCGGCTTGGTCAATTAGCCGGTCGACGCAGAATCAGACAGTACATATCGTCGCGCCCATTCCAGGGGGAGTGGTGCGCGACCACTTCGAACCCAGCGGCGAGGGCTTCCTTCTCGACGATGTCCGGTCGAACGCTGTGCGACTCGCGGTCTGCCGGCACCCCCTCGATCGGCGAGCCATCGTAGGTCGAGTAGTCGACCACGGCGAGTAGCCCACCGGGCTTCAAGGCCTCGAAAAGGCTTCGATTCATCGCCCGCGGTGCCACGAAGTGGTGGTAGACGCGGCGTAGCAAGAGGGCATCGCAGCAACCCGCATCGAGGCCCGTCGAGGTGTCGTCTCCGAGCACCGCCCGGGCTCGACGCAGACCGGCCGCGGCGAAGCGCTGACGGATCTCGTCGAGGCGCTCTTGATCGACCTCCGTCGCCAACACGGTGCCGCCGGGCGCGACCGCCTCGGCGAGAGCCAGGGCCCACTCGCCACGGCCGGCTCCGACGTCGGCGAAGGTCTTGCCGGCGGTCAGGTCCATCACCACCGTCAACTCGCGCACCTCGGCCGGATCGGCCTGGCGTGGCTCCAGGCTGTGACAGCCCGCCAGGATCGAGGCGAGAAGGACGGCGGCGAAGAAGGGACGGAACGCGCTCACATTCATTCCTACGTATCGCGGACGCCAGGCGTTTTCATCGTCAGCTTGCGGCAACTCGACGCCGGCCCTCAGCCGGGAAAGACCCGACGGCCGAGCCAGTCTGCGAGCAAGGCCAGGGCCTCGGGGCGAATCTCGTGCCCCATGTCGAACTCCCGGTAGGTCAGCGAAACCCCGAAGGGGCGCAGGGCTTCACGCGATTCACGGGCGCGCTCGACGGCGATCACGGAGTCCTCGGTGCCGTGAACAACCAGGGTGGGCAGCTCCTGATGGTCTTCGGCGGCAGCATGGCTGGCGGCGAGGCTTTCGGGGAGCCAAGAGGACAGAGCCGCCAAGCCGCAGAATTCCTGCGGCGCTCCCAACACCAGGTCGTAGGCCATCACGCCTCCCTGGCTGAAGCCCAGGACGGCGACTTTCCGGCGGTCGATGGGAAAGCTCTCGAAGGCGCCATCGACGAACTGCCGAAGCTCACGCCGGGCTTGGTCGAACACCTCCTCGGAGGGTGGTCCGCCGGGGTCGAGGGGGAACCAGCCGTAGCCTTCGACGCCACCGCCGAGGGGAACCGGGATCGAGCCCTGGGGACTGAGCACGAGGGCCTCACCGCCGTGCAGCCAGGGGGCCAGGCCGAGGAGATCGTGAGCGCTGGCGCCCCAGCCGTGAAGAACGAAGAGAGTTGGAAACGGTCC
Organism: Acidobacteriota bacterium; assembly: GCA_039028635.1. NCBI lineage: Bacteria > Pseudomonadati > Acidobacteriota > Acidobacteriota bacterium. The sequence goes on along the minus strand of JBCCHV010000031.1, from coordinate 6,476 downwards.
GTCGCCGGCCGGGATATGAGCGGTATGAAGCAGATTCATGGGCGGGATGATAGCCGAGCCGATAGACTGCCGGCCATGCGACTTCCATCTCTTGGCTTGTTGTCCGGGTTGGTGCTGGTGGCCGGGATCACCTCGGCCTGCGGAGGAGTTCCTTCGACCCCCCCGGCTACGGCCGCCGCCGAGCCCGCTCCGAGCGCCGAGTCGGCGGCTGCTGAGACCCTCGACGTCTCGAGCTTGGCCGACTGCGACACGGTCATCACCGCCTACAAAGGCCTGATGGACGATTCCGCTGCCTGCCAGCAGGACTCCGACTGCCGCGTCGAGGCCGGCAACTGCGACACTGGCCTCGGCGGATGCTGGTACGCCGTGGCGACGGACTTCGACACCGAGCTCAAAGGGCGGCTGGTCGAGCGCCACCGGGAGCTGGCCTGTGGCGGTGGCGTCTGCCGCTGCCCGGCACCGCCGGAAGCGGCGCGCTGCGAAGCCGGACGCTGCGTCGCTCCCTGAGGGCCGAAGTTACGCCGTGCGCTCCGTGAAGCGCACCCCCGCTTGCTCCAGCTCAGCCAGGATGGGGCGGTAGAAGACCGCTTCCGTCGGAATCCGCACGCCGCTCTCGCGCAGGTCGCCGGTGAGGATGAGGCGGGTCGCGATCGCCGCCGGCAGGCCGACCGTTTTCGCCATCGCGGTGATGCCTTGTGGTTCCCCGTACTCGACCATGGTGGAGGTCAGCTGCTCCTGCCGACCGTCGCGATGACGGAGGCCGAGCTCGTGGTGCAGGATGACCATGTCGCGGCCTCCCGGTGGCAGGGTGAGTCGGTCTTGCAACAGGGCGACGAGGGCATCGCAGGCGGTCTCGCCGCCGCCAACGGCGGCTTCCTGGTCGAACAGTCCGAGCCATTTCAAGGCCGCCAGCTCCTGACTGTCGGAGGCCAAGCCGAGGAACGATGCGGCACGCTCTTCGACGCTGCCACCGGCCACGTCGTCGGGCAGGAACAGATCGGTGAGGGCGCCGTAGCTCATCTCCCCGAGGCCCGGGATCGGCAGAGCGTCGTTGGGCAGGCCGAGGCGCACCAGATGGCGCCAAATGGCGCAGTAGCCGGCATGGCGCAGGGTGCCTCGGATCAGGGTGCGGCTGTGGTGCAGGCCGAAGATCTCGCGATAGGCCAGGGAGTCGCGGTTGGGGTAGGCGTCCATCGCGCCGATGCCCGGCACGTCGACCGTCCAGGCGTCCTCGAAGATGCGGTTCCAGGGAGTGATCTGCCGCCTTCCGGCGCGCAGGAACTGGGCGCCGTCGCGGGCGGCGAGGGCGACATTGATCGGATTCCAGGTGATGGCGTAGCCGAGCGGATTCGAGATCGAGTCCGGGGCCGGCACGCCGCTGCCGTAGGAGGCGAAGGACTCGACCGTGGTGCCGGCGGCCTGCAGCCGGTCGAGGAGCTCCATCGTCGACATGTGGTCGATCCCCGGATCGAGACCGATCTCGGTGAGGATCAGGACTCCCCGGCGGCGTGCCTCGGCGTCGAGGTCGTGGGTCGCGGCCGCCGTGTAGGAGGCGGACACCATCGGCTTGCCGGCGGCGAGGCAGACTTCCGCCACCGGCGCCTGCAGGAACGGTGGGAGCAGATTGACGGTGATATCGGCCGCGGTCACCTCGGCAGCATCGGCCTCGAGGTCGAAGGCGATGGCTCGACCGCGCGGATGGTCCGCCACTCGCTGCTCGGCGGCCTCGCGGTCGCGGTCCGCGACGGTGACCTGCCAGTCGTGCTCGAGGGCGTCGGCGAGCAGGTTGCGGATCAGCAGGGGAGCGCTCTGGCCGGCGCCGAGAATCAGGACTTTCTTCATGGCGGTCTCGCTTCGTTGGGGTCGGCGATGGTGCGACGGAGGGCACATTGTAGCCCTCGATGACGAGCCGCGAAACGGCCGCGAGAAACCGGGTCGCGGCGTCGGCGAGTCGTCCGGAACAGAGGCTGCACCGATGGTGAAACACCAATTCGAGTAGGATGCGCCTCTGAACTCCTCAAGGGAGAAAGACCATGAAGAAAACAGCGATTTGGATCCTCACGGCCGCCCTCGGCGCGGCCCTCTGGGCGTCTCCGGCGCAGGCTGGAAACGTCGCCCTCTATGGCTCCTACTGGGATACGGAAGACACCGGTGAGAACATCGGCGGTGGCGCTCGCCTCGGCCTGATGTCGGTCGGTTCCCTCGAATTCGAGGCGCGGGTTTCCTTCTACGAAGAAGCAACCGACGATCTCTTCGACCGCATTCTCGATGGCGAGGACCCGCGCACCGGCAACGGCATCCAGGTGACGCCGGTCGAGCTCGGAGTGCGCTTCAACCTCGGTCGCCCGATCGGCTTTCGGCCCTATATCGGCGCCGGTGCCAGCTATTACGTGCTCGATGCCGACACCGGCGACGTCGACGACGAAGGTGGCTATTACGGCCTCTTCGGATTCGAGCTCGGCGACCAGAGCGGTCTGCGCTTCTTCGCCGAGGCCATGTACCGCACCGTCGAAGCGACGGTCGAGTTCGACCGCGACGACTTTCCGGACATCACCATCGACGAAGATCAGTTCGACATCGATCTCGGTGGCGTGGCGATCAACGCCGGCGTGACCTGGAGCTGGTAGAGGAGGTCTCCGGCGCTCCCGGCGAGGGCCCTCGAGCCACCGCCGGGAGCCGCCTTACTAACCGTGGACGCCGGTCAGTCCGCGGGCAAGCCTTTCCTTGCGGTATTGGGCGGCTTTCTCGGCCAGCCCCGTTTCCACCGCGCTGGTCACCTCCAGCCGGCGTTCGCCGGCGAACTCCCGCAGCTTGTGGGTGATCTCCATCGAGCAGAATTTCGGCCCGCACATGGAGCAGAAGTGGGCCACCTTGGCGGTTTCCTGAGGCAGGGTCTCGTCGTGGTAGGCGCGCGCCGTCTCGGGATCGAGGGAGAGGTTGAACTGATCTTCCCAGCGGAACTCGAAGCGCGCCTTCGAGAGGGCGTCATCGCGCTCCTGGGCTCCCGGGTGACCCTTTGCCAGGTCGGCGGCGTGGGCGGCGATCTTGTAGGCGATCAGGCCCTGCTTGACGTCGTCCTTGTTGGGTAGGCCGAGGTGCTCCTTGGGGGTGACGTAGCACAGCATGGCGGTGCCGAACCAACCGATCATGGCGGCGCCGATGGCGCTGGTGATGTGGTCGTAGCCGGGGGCGATGTCGGTGACCAGCGGCCCGAGGGTGTAGAAGGGTGCTTCCTGACAGACCTCCATCTGGCGATCGACGTTCTCCTGGATCAAGTGCATGGGCACATGGCCGGGGCCTTCGATCATCACCTGGACGTCGTGATGCCAGGCGATCTCGGTGAGCTCGCCGAGGGTGTCGAGCTCGGCGAACTGGGCCTCGTCGTTGGCGTCGGCGATAGATCCCGGGCGCAGACCGTCGCCGAGGGAGAATGAGACGTCGTACTGCGCCATCAGCGCGCAAATTTCCTCGAAGCGGGTGTAGAGAAAGCTCTCCTGGTGGTGAGCCAGGCACCAGCTCGCCATGATCGAGCCGCCGCGAGAGACGATGCCGGTGACCCGTTGGGCGGTCAGCGGGATGTGGGCCAGGCGTACGCCGGCGTGGATGGTGAAGTAGTCCACCCCCTGGCGAGCCTGCTCTTCGAGGGTTTCCATGAAGCTGTCGAAGGTCAGCTCTTCGGGGCGCCCGCCGACCTTCTCGAGGGCCTGATAGATCGGCACCGTTCCAATCGGCACCGAGGAGTGGCGCAGGTTGGCTTCGCGGGTCTCGTGGATCTGCTTGCCGGTGGAGAGATCCATCACCGTGTCGGCGCCCCAGCGGATCGCCCACTCAAGCTTCTCGATCTCCTCCGGGATCGACGAGCTGGTCGCCGAGTTGCCGATGTTGGCGTTGACCTTGACGCCGAACTTGCGCCCGATGACCATCGGTTCGAGCTCCGGATGGTGGATGTTGGCGGGGATGATGGCGCGGCCGCGGGCGACCTCCGAGCGCACCAGCTCGGGGGAGCAGCGCTCGCGCTGAGCAATGTGCTCCATCTCCTCGGTGATCACGCCGCGACGGGCGTAGTAGAGCTGAGTCGGGGTGGCGTCGCCCCGGCGGCGCTCGATCCATTCTTGACGCACGATGGCTCTTGCTCCTCTCGGACAGAGGGCGGAGGACCACGGCAGCGGCCATGGGGCATGGGCGGGTCTCGGCTTCGTTTCGCCTTCCCTCCGCCGGTATCAACCGGATCAGGTTCCTGGGTTTGATCTCAGTCCTGGCGGCCCTCGGGCCGCTAGGACACCCCCGCGAAACGCTGTCGAAGCCAGGCCGGAGCCTACGCCTGCGGCCCCTCGGGTGCAACCCTGGAGGCTAGATATCGGCGGCGGTGCGTCGTTTCCCCTCCGCCATCAGATCGGCGAAGGCGTCGGCGTCGCGGCCTTCGACGCTCGCCATCAGGCGCTCGATGGCGGTCGCCAGCTTGCCCAGGGAGGAGATTGAGTGCGGGTTGTCGGCCTGGATCTCGAAGTAAACCTCGGGGCTCTCGCGCACCGCCTCGGCGGCGAGCTTGGCGAGCGCCTGGAAGGTGGTGCTGCGCACCGGATGGTCGTTTTCCGGCAGCGAAACGGCGAAGGCAATGGCGGTGGCGTGGGAGAGGCTCAGCAGGTCGCCCATCAGGCGGTCGTGCTCGGCCAAGGGCAGGCGGATCCGCCGCGCGGTGGTGGCCCGGAAGAGCTCTTCGACCAGGCCCGTCGAGGCCTCGTCGCCGGTGTCGCAGATCACCACGTCGGCATCGCGCAAGAGTAGCCGTGAGGGGCCGAACATGGGGTGGATCGAGGCCACTCGACCGCCGGCGCGGCGCAGTCCCTCGATGGCGTCGACGAGGGGAGTCTTGATACTCGCGATGTCGACCACCACCCCTGCCGGTGGCTGCGCGGTCCAGCGTCGATACCAGTCGACGGCACCGCGCGGCGGCACCGCACAGACCACCAGATCGGCGGTCCCCAGGGTGTCTTCGCCGCGCCGGTTCTCGGGCGCCGAGGCGGCGGGATCGATCACCGCGGTGTCGTAGCCCTGGGTCTCGAGGAAGCGGCCCATCCAGCGGCCCATGCGGCCGGCGCCACCGACGATGACGGCGCTCTTGCCGGCTCCGATGGCGGCGTGACGGAGGTTTTCCTCCTCCTGAACGGTCACCGAGGCCTCGATCAGCCGGCTCACCAGATCCTGGGCGACGGCACTGCTCAGACCGCTGGCGCCGGCATTGTCGGCGGCCCGCTCGAGGACGCGTTTTTCCTGCCCGAAGTCGATCGTCGCGCGCCCGGCGGCGCGCTTGATCTCGGCGACCCGGCGCGCTAGCTGGACCCGCTCCGCGGCGAGGCCGACGAGCTGCCGGTCGATCTCTTCGATGCGTCGGCGAACGTCTTTCAGATCCGGTTCCGCCATCACTCCCTCCTGGCCGGTTTCTCGCGCCCGGAGCTCTCACCGGCCATCGGCTACGCGGTCGAAAGCGGTGGCGTTCCCGGGCGAAGGCCCGAGGAGGGTAGCAGGATTACCCCGCGGGGCGGCGTTGGCCTACCAGGGCGCCGTTTGGGGCGCCTCGATCTCGGGACGCGAGCCGTCCCACAGGAACTGGCGGCGATGGAGATGGTCCCAGAGCTGGCGGTAGCGCTGCGGCGCGGCTTGGTGGTAATGGCGGTCGATGGCTTCGCGCAGGCGCAGCTCGAGGGCGGCGTGGGGCACGATGCGGCGCCCGCTGGCGAAGGAGAGGTCGTCCTGGACGGCCAGATCGTCGGGGTCGAGCATGGCGACGCTGAGCTCGCGGCCGTCGTCGGCGAAGGGAATGGCGCAGCAGCGGACGGCGAGGCCGCTGGGGATCCGCGCGATCACCTCGGTGGGGATGCGCTGCAGATCGCCGGCGGAGGCGAAAGGGCGCCGAGATTGCAGTGAGAGGGCGGCCAGCACGGCGGCTTCGTCGATGGCGTCCACCTCCAGCAGGCAGGTTCCGAGGCGACCGCCGGCATCGCGCTGGCTCTCGAGGGCTTGGTCGATTTGTTGCTCGGTCAACTGGCGCAGGCCGAGCAGTAGATCTCCCAGCCTTCCCTTGCTTTCGTTCATGGTCATTCCCCCTTGCCTGGGCGAGTCCGTCGTCCGCATCGGTGCGCCCGAGGTCCCGAGTTTTGGGACACCTCTTCCGGCGCCGGATCGGCGAAGTTGTTACCTCTCGCAGGGTGAGAGTCGGGCTCGGGGTCAGGATTCCCAGGCAGCCGCCCTTTTGTCGACCGGGCGCGGCGATCGAGCTAGCAGGTTGCTGGCGCCTTTTAGCCCCCCTGGCCGGGCGCCCCTGGAATAAACAGCAGGCCAACTCGGGGAGAGAAGTTTTGGAAATGAGTACTCTCTTCATCTATCTCCGTTGTGTTTAGATACTTGGGCGAGGTCACATTTGGTTGGGGTAACACCGTCACCGAGACTAGAGAGCACATCTCCCATCTTCCGAGAGG
>JBCCHV010000030.1 GCA_039028635.1 Acidobacteriota bacterium | reverse complement strand
GACGGCCACCGGGTCAACCTCCTCGGCTGGCAATGGGCTCCCCGACGGGCCGATCTCGACGGCAGCTTCGAAGTATTGGCTTTCCTGGAGCAGGATCGCTATCGTCGTCAGCCGGTTCTGCGGCTGGTCGACGCGCGGCCGCTGTGACGGCCGCCGGCGGGGGATTGGTGACCCTGGCGCCACCTCGCCGGTCGGGGCGAAAGGGCTCTGCAATCAGATTCCGTGCCAACGGCCCGAGAATTCCGCTCCCGAGACCATAGAATACGTCCGCCATGGCCCAGCGTCCGCGACAGCCGCCCCTCGCCGGGCTCCGCCGACTCCTCCTCCTGCTGCTCCTGGTCGGCTTCGCCGGCCTGGTCTGGCTGTTGGTGGCGGGGCAAGCCGGCGACGAGCGCAAGGTCGCCGAGGACGTGCCGCGGTCCGAGATTCCACCCGGCGACATCACCCTGCTGGGCGAGGGCTTCGAGTTCACCCAGACCGAGAAGAATCTCAAGGTGTTTCGCATCGAGGGAGCGTCGGTGCGCATCCGCCAGGGCAACCAGGTGCTACTCGATCAGGTCCGGCTGACTCTCTATGACGACGATCAGACCGCCTACCATGTGGTCGCCGACGAGGCGAGCTTCGATCACGGCACCCGCGATGCCCGTCTCTCCGGCAACGTCCGCCTGTCCGGCCCCCAGGGCATGGAGCTGACCTGTCGCGGCCTCCTGCTCAAGAATCGCGGTCGCCTCGCCGAGAGCACCAGCCCGGTCGCCTTCGCCTACGCCGGCGCCTACGACGGCCAAGGGGATCGACTGCGCATCCTCTTCCCGGAGGACCTCCTCACCCTGGCCGGCAACGTGCGCGTCACCTCCACCTTGCCCGCAGCCGCCATGACCCTCACCGCCGACAACGTCTTCATGGAACGGCCGCGCAAGCAGATCCGGGCCACCGGCAACGTCGAGCTGCGCCAGGGAGGCAACGTGGTTCGCGGCCGGCGCCTCAACATGTTCCTGTCGGACGACGAGCGCCGGGTCACCTTCGTCCGCGCCCGCTGGGAGGTTTCCGGCCGCTACGCGGCGCCCCAGGCGAGCCCCGACCAGCCCTCGGCTCTGCGCTTCACCGCCCGCAGCGTTTCGATGTTGATGAAGGAAAACGGCACCGAGCCCCGCAGCGTCGAGTTCGAAGGCGCCCCGGATCAGCGCACGGTGGTCACCACCCAGAGCGCCACCGGCGTGCTCCAGACCCTCGATGCGAGCTACATCGTGACCCGCCTCGAGGGCGTCGGCGGCCGCTACATGGAGGCTTTCGGCCGTCCGACCCTGGTGGAGTCGCGGGTCGACGCCCCGGATGCCGTGCTCCGGCGGGTGATCGGAGATCGCCTGCGGGCGGTGTTCGACGGCCAGGGCGAGCTCTCGAACCTGGAGTCCGGACCCGACGTCGAGCTCGAGGACGGCACTCACCACGCCATCGGCGACCGCCTGACCTTCGAAGGCAGTGGGGAAACCGGCGAGGCGGAGCTCTTCGGTACCCCCGTCGAGGTGACCTCGGAACGCGGCGAGCTGACCTCGCCGCACGTCGTCCTGGAGCGTAAGTCGGGGCTGCTGCGCGCCGATCAAGGAGTTTCCGCCCTGCTGCAGGATGGCGACGAGCTCGGCTTCGACGGGACCCCCCTGGGCGAGGGGGAGGGACCGATCCGGGTCGAGGCCGAGACCGCCTTCTTCCGCGATCAGCCGCGCGCCGCGCTGTTTCGCGGCGGCGCCCGCGCCTGGCGCGGCAGCAGCCTGCTGGTGGGCGACGAGATCCGCGCCGACGTCACCGATGAAGGCGATGTGCTGAGCGCCCGCGGCAATGTCAAAACCCTCTGGATCGATCCCACTCAGGGTCGGCAGCCGGTCGAGGTGATCGCCCAGGAGATGGAGTATCGCCAGGGCCAGGGAGTCCTGCTTTACCGCGGGGGAGTCCACAGTCAGCAAGGCGGCCGCAAGCTCAGCGGCAAGCGCCTCGAGGTGGAGCTCGACGACGATGGCCGCGCTCGCACCATGGCCTGTTACGACACGGTGCGCCTGACCGATCCGGCGAGCGGCAACCGCGCCGAGGGCGACCAAGCCCTCTATGACCTCGCGGCGCGCACCATCGATCTGCGCGGCGCGCCGGCCAAGATGGTCAAGAGCGACGGTGCCGAGCTCCAGGGTCGCCGCGTGCTCTACGAGCTCGACGGCGGAAGAGGGCGGGTCTTGGGTACCGGTGACGAGGCCGCGGACGAAGAGCCCGAGGGAGAGCAGGGGAATGACTAGCGATCGGCCAAGGCGAGTGCTGCGCACCGAGAGCCTGCGCAAGGTCTACCGCGCCCGCGCCGTGGTGGAGGACGTCTCCATCGAGGTCGGTCCGGGTGAGATCGTCGGTCTCCTCGGTCCCAATGGTGCCGGCAAGACGACCACCTTCTACATGGTCGTCGGGCTGACGCCCCCGGACGCCGGCACCGTCTTCCTCGGCGACGAGGACATCACGGCGCTACCGATGTACCTGCGGGCGCAGCGCGGCATCAGCTATTTGCCCCAGGAGCCCTCGATCTTCCGCAAGATGTCCGTCGAGGACAATCTGCGCTGCATCTTCGAGACCCTCGACCTTTCCCACGGAGAGCAGGAGCGGCGCATCGACCAGCTGATTCAGGAGTTCGGCCTGGCGAAGGTTCGCAAGAGTCCGGGGTACGCCCTGTCGGGGGGTGAGCGACGGCGCGTCGAGATCGCCCGAGCGCTGGTCATCAACCCCTGGCACATCCTTCTCGACGAGCCTTTCGCGGGCATCGATCCGATCGCCGTGCTCGACATCCAGGGCATCATCCGGCACCTCAAAACGATGGGCATCGGAATCCTGATCACCGACCATAACGTGCGGGAAACATTGAAAATAACCGACCGCGCTTATATCATCAACAATGGTGGAATCCTGCGATCCGGAGCTCCCGACGACCTATCCCGCGACCCCCAGGTGCGCAAGATCTACCTGGGTGAGCAATTCCAGCTCTAGGTAGAGAAGAGTTCCATGGCGCTCGAGCAAAAGCTGTCCCTCAAGCTGGCTCAAAAGCTGGTGATGACGCCATCGCTGCAGCAGGCGATCAAGCTGCTGCAGATGACCCGCATGGAGCTCGAGACGCTGGTCACTCAGGAGCTGGTGGAGAATCCCGTCCTCGAGGAGACCAGCGAGGCGCCGGAAGACGTCAACGATCGCAACGATCCCGAATCCGGCGACAAGGAACCGGAAGACAACGGTCTCGACGACTCGATCGAGAACATCGACCTCGACGCCTACTTCGGGGAGTACTGGGAGAGCTCCGGCTATCCCTCGATGCACGAGCATCGAGAGGACTACCGGATGGAGAACAACCTCACCCAGGAGCCGGACCTCTACGATCACCTGCTGTGGCAGCTCCACATGACCGACACCGCGCCGCGCCTGCGGGAGATCGCCGAGACCATCATCGGCAATCTCAACCCCGACGGCTTTCTCGTCGCCAGCCTCGAAGAGCTCTGCGATGCCGGCCTCGATGTCTCCGGCGAGCTCGAGGAGCCCTATCCGGAGGAAGAAGTGCTGCGCGCCCTCGAGCTGGTGCGCAGCTTCGAGCCTTCCGGCGTCGCCTGCCGCGACCTCCAGGAGAGCCTGCTGCACCAGCTCTTGGCGGAGGTCGACGACGCCGCCGAAGAGGGCCGCGGCCCGACGGCCGAGGCGAGCCTTGCGGCGCCGGCCGAGGCCGATCCCGACGAAGCGGCCGAAGCCCTGCCGGAGAGTGCGGCGGAAGAGGATGACGACGACCTCGACCTGCCGCCGGAGGTCGCCCTCGCCATCCGGCTGATCCGCGACCACTGGGACCTCTTCTTGCGGCGCCAGTTCCCGGCCATCGCCAAGACCCTCGGCGTCGAGCTCGAGGCGCTGCGGCCGGCGGTCGAAAAGATCAAGACCCTGGAGACGCGCCCCGGTCGCCGCTTCAGCAGCGATCGCGCCCACTACATCGAGCCCGACGTCCACGTCTACCGGGTGGGCCAGGAGTACGTCATCCAGCTCAACGACGACGGCTTGCCGCGCTTGCGGGTGAGCCGCGCCTATCGGCGTATGCTGCAGCGCATGCGCAACGACGCCAGCCAGAGCGAGGCGCAGCAGTTCATCAAGGAGAAGATGCGCTCCGCCATCTGGCTGATCAAAAGCCTGGACCAGCGCCAGCGGACGATCTACAAAGTGGCCAACTCGATCGTGCACCAACAGCGCGAGTTCCTCGATCACGGCATCGACCACCTGCGCCCGATGGTGCTGCGCGATGTCGCCGAGGACATCGGCATGCACGAGTCGACGGTCAGCCGGGTCGTCTCGAACAAGTACATCCACACGCCGCGCGGCGTGTTTCCCATGAAGTTCTTCTTCCACAGCGGGATCGACCGCGAGTATGGCGACAACATCTCCTCGCTGACGGTCAAGCGCAAGATCGAGCAGATGATCCAGGGTGAGGACCCGAAGCGTCCGCTCTCCGACAGCGAGCTGATGCGGGTGCTCAACCGCGAGGGCATCCAGATCGCCCGGCGCACCGTCGCCAAGTACCGCGACGAGCTTTCGATCCCTTCCTCGACGGAGCGTAAGAAGATCTTCTAGCCGGGCCCGCAAAGGCGGGCCGAGACGCGAAAGGAGCCGATGAACATCGAATTTGTGGGTCGCCACATGACGGTCGATGACGGGGTTCGCCAGTTCGCCGCCAAGAAGCTCGAGAAGCTCGACAAATTCCTCCAGGAGCCGGTCGACGTGAAGGTCACCCTCGGGGTGGAGAAGCGCCGCAAGCTCGCCGAAATCCACGTCGCCCACCGCCTCGGGGTGCTGCAGGCGACGGAGGCCACCGACGACATGAAAGAGGCCATTCAGATGGCCGCCGACAAGGTGGAGAAGCAGGCCCGCCGGGGCCTGAGCCGCCTCAAGGACCGCCGCAAGCGCGGTCCGGCGCCGCCACCCGGGTCCTGGCCCCTGGACGTCGTGGAAGTGCAGGAGGACAATCGCCCGCGGGTGATTCGCTCGACCAATCTGGTGATCAAGCCGATGGGGGTCGAAGAAGCGGTCTTGCAGCTCGACAGCGGCAAGAACGACTTTCTGGTGTTCCGTGAGCTGGACTCCGAGCAGGTGCAGGTGATCTACAAGAGAAAGGACGGCAACTACGGGCTCATTGCGCCCGAGTTCTGAGCCGACGGCGTCCCCCTCATGGATCTTGCTTCACTGCTCAGCCCCGGGCTGATCTTCCACGACCTCCAGGGTGCGCAGCGGGACGAGGTCCTGCGCGAGCTCACCGGCCGCATCGCCGCCAGCGGCGCCATCGACCAGGGGGACATCCTGTTCCAGCGCATTCTCGAGCGCGAAGAGCTCGGCTCGACCGCCCTCGGTCAGGGAGTGGCGGTTCCCCACTGCAAGCTCAAGGGCCTCCGCCAGCCGCTCCTGGCGGTGGCCCTGGTGCCCGCGGGAGTCGAGTTCGGTGCACCCGATGGCGAGGCCGTCAAGGTTCTCTTTCTGCTCGCTTCGCCGGAGCGCGAGCCGGTCTTGCACCTCCAGGCCCTGGCGGCGATCTCGAAGTGGGTGCGCAGCGGCGGCAGCTACGAGCGCCTCGCCGCCGCCGACGACTCGGCCGCCCTGTTCGCTCTCCTCGCGACCCAGGAGATCGACTCGTGAACGGCATCACCAGTGTCGCCGTCGACGAGCTCCTCGGGCCCAATCTGGTCGACCTCGCTCTCGAGGTCCTGGCCGGCGATCACCACCTCAACAACGCCATTACCCACCCGCGGGTGCAGAAGCCGGGTCTGGCCTTCGCCGGCTACTACGAGTACATCAAGCCGGGGCGAGTCCAGATCATCGGCGCCAGCGAAACCGCCTATCTCCAAACCCTCGACACCGAAACCCTGCAGCAGCGCCTCGATCACATCACCCGCCTCGAGATCCCGGTCTTCGTGATCACCAAGGGCATCGCCCCTTTGCCGGGCTTCCTCGAGCTCTGCCGCCAACGGGAGCTGCCGGTGCTGAGCTCCTCGGCCCTGTCGTCGGTGGTGATCAAAGAGATCAGCTGGTTTCTCGACGAGCGCCTGGCACCCTCGACCCAGGTCCACGGCGTCCTGCTCGAAGTGCTCGGGCTGGGGGTCCTTCTGATCGGTGACTCCGGGGTGGGGAAGAGCGAATCGGCGCTCGACCTGATCTCCCGCGGGAACAGCCTGGTGGCCGATGACCGGGTGGTGATCCAGCGCTTTCCCAATGGTGACCTCGTAGGGTCGAGCGACGGACCGCTGCGCCACCACATGGAGCTGCGCGGCATGGGGATCATCAACGTTCAAGATCTCTTCGGCCTGGCGGCGGTGCGCGAGCGCAAGACCATCGATCTGGTGATCGAGCTCGAGCACTGGCAGGAGGGCAAGGCCTACGATCGCCACGGCCTCGACGAGACCCTCTATCCGATTCTCGACACCCCGGTGCCTTACCTGCTGATGCCGGTGGCCCTGGGACGCAACGTTTCCATCCTGGTCGAGATCGCCGCCCGCAACCACGTCCTCAAGCTGCAGGGCCACCATTCGGCGCGCGAGTTCAACCGCAAGCTCAACGCCGAGATCGAACGCAACCGACGCGGCTCGTCCCCGAGGCAATGATGACCGATCGATCCGACAATCGCGCCAAGCTGGTTCTCATCACCGGTCTCTCGGGTTCGGGCAAGAGTTCGGTGGCCAAGGCCTTCGAGGACATGGGCTACTACACCGTCGACAACCTGCCGCTGCCGCTGCTGCGGCAGTTCATCGCCCGTCCCCTCGAGCTGGTCCAGGGCTATCGCCACATCGCCGTGGTCGCCGACGTCCGGGCCCCGGGCTTCGCCGAGGAGTTCCCGGCCCTGGTGCAGGACCTCGACCGGCGCGAGATCGAAGTGACCCTGTTGTTTCTCGAGGCCTCGGACGAGATTCTGGTGCGGCGGTTCTCGGAAACCCGCCGCCCCCACCCTCTGGCCCCGGACCGCTCGGTGATTGCCGGCATCGAGCGCGAGCGCGAGCTGATGGCGGAGTTGCGTGGCCTGGCCGACCGGGTGTTCGACAGCACCGAATGGTCGGTCCACGACGCCCGCCGGCAGGTCGGCTCGGACTTCTCACCGTCGGACGAGTCCGACGTGGCGATGCTGGTGTCCCTGGAGAGCTTCGGCTTCAAGCACGGCATTCCCTACGGTACCGACCTGCTGTTCGATGTTCGCTTCTTGCCGAACCCCTATTTCGTCCCCGGACTGCGCGAGCGCACCGGTCTCGAAGCACCGGTGAAGGAATTCCTCGACGCTCAAGAAGATTTTCACCAGGTGGGAGAGCGGCTGACGGACCTCCTGCTGTTTCTCCTGCCGCGTTACCGCCATGAGCGGCGCAGCTATCTGACGGTGGCCGTCGGCTGCACCGGCGGGCGTCATCGCTCGGTGGCAGTGGCCGAAGAGCTGGCCCGCCGCCTCGACGCCGCCGGTTGGGAAACGCGAGTCTCCCATCGCGACCTGGAGCGCCACGGAAAGGGCGCGAACAAGGCGTAACAAGGCGCCCTCCAACGTTGGGATTTCCGGAGAGCGTCGAGGTCTGAGAGGATCCCCAAGTCATGATCGGAACCCTGATACTCACTCACGGCGGCCTGGCGGACGAATTTCTCGCCTCCGCCCAGAAGATCAACGGCCCGGTGGCGCAGTTCGACGCCATCAGCCTGAAGTGGTCGTCATCGCCGGACGCCGCCCGCGATCGCGTCCGCAAGGCGATCCATGATCTCGACTGCGGCAGTGGAGTGCTGATCCTGACCGATGCTTTCGGAACCACCCCTTGCAATGTCGCCATGGGGTTCTACGATCCCGGCCGTGTCGAGGTGGTCTCGGGAGTCAATCTGCCGATGGTGATGCGTCTCGCCTGTCTCGGCAACCTGCGCACCGACAACCTGGCCGACGCCGCCCACTGGCTGGCGGAGAAGGGCAAGCAGAGCATCTGCGTGGCGGGCGATCGGTTGACCAAGGCCAATGGCGAATCTCCGCCCGCCGACGAGCCCTGCGGTGATTGAACGCCAGGTCGAGATCGTCAATCGCCTCGGCCTTCACGCCCGGGCGGCGGCCAAGCTGGTGCACCGGGCGAGCGCCTTCGAGAGTCGCATTTTCCTGCTCAAGGACGGCGAGGAGGTCGACGCCAAAAGCATTCTCGGCATCCTCCTTCTCGCCGCCGCCCAGGGAACGCACATCACCTTGCGCATCGAGGGCAGGGACGAGGGCGACGCCATGCTGGCCCTGACCGAGCTGATCGCCAATCGCTTCGACGAAGAAGCGTGAAAGCCCTGAACGATTGAACGTCAAGTCATTGATAATAAAACACTTGAGCGAGAGTCACGGAGAATCGAGGTCGTGAATCAAATCGCCATGCAAACCCTCGTCGGCAAGGGTGTCTCCGGCGGTGTCGCCATCGGCCGCGCCGTCTCGATCACCAATCGCATTGCCGAGGTCTACCGGTTCCCTCTCGAGCCCCACGCTGTCGACGCCGAGATCGAGCGTTTCGAAGAGGCGGTTCGCCTCACCGAACAGGAGACCCAGCGCATCCAGGCGAAGGCCGATGGCGACCTTGGCGAGGAGATGGCGGCGATCTTCGATGCCCACCTCTTGATGCTGCGAGACGACTCTTTCACCGGTCGAATCAGCAAAGAGATCCGCCACGAGCACATCAATGCCGAGTGGGCGGTCTACAAGGTCGCCGGGGCCCTCGAAGAGCGCTTTCGGGAGATCGAGGACGAGTACCTGAAAGAACGCAGCCAGGACATTCGGGATGTCGGTCGGCACCTGATCAAGACACTCCACGGAGTGTCCCATCACGAGCTGTCGGAGATCGAGGGGGACGTCGTGGTGGTGGCCGACGACCTGACGCCGGCCGACGCCGTGCGTCTCGGCCGCGAGCAGGTGGTCGCCTTCGTCATCGAGACCGGCAGTCGGACCTCGCACACCACCATCATCGCGCGCTCCCTCAACATCCCGCTGGTGGCCGGTCTGCGCGGCATCACCGAGCGGATCACGGACCGCGACCCGCTGGTGGTGGACGGCGACGAAGGCACCGTCGTCCTTCACCCCACGGCCGCAGCCTTGACCCACTATCGCGAGCGCCGCGCCGAGGCCGAACGCCGCGATCGCGAGCTCCTCGGCACCCGCGATCTCAAGGCAGTGACCCGCGATGGCCACGCCATTCAGTTGATGGCGAACATCGATCTACCGGAAGAGCTCGACGACCTGACCCAATACGGCGCCGACGGCGTCGGCCTTTATCGCTCCGAGTTTCTCTACATCGAGAAGAGCCCGGAGATGCCGACGGAGGAGGAGCACGTCGCGACCTACGAGCGCATCGCGCGCACCGTGGCTCCCCACCCGGCGATCATCCGGACCTACGATCTCGGGGGCCGCAAGCTGGCCCGCGAGATGACCCAGATCGACGAGGAAAATCCCGTCCTCGGCCTGCGCGGCCTGCGCCTCACGTTGGGGCGGCCGGAGATTTTCCGCACCCAGCTTCGGGCCCTTTTCAGGGCCGCTCGCGAGGCGAATCTCTGGGTGCTGCTGCCGATGGTCTCGTCGGTGCAGGAGATTCGTCGCTTCCGGGAGTATGCCAACGAGGTTCGCTCGGAGCTCGCCGCCGAGGGCCTGTGCGATCTCCAGCCTTACAAGCTGGGTGCCATGATCGAGGTGCCCTCTGCCGCCCTCACCGCCGACATCCTGGCCCGCGAAGTCGACTTCTTCGCCATCGGAACCAACGACCTGATCCAGTATTCGCTCGCCGTCGACCGCAACAACGAGCACGTCGCCGACCTCTACCAGCCGCTGCACCCGGCGATTCTGCGCATGCTGCGGATGGTGGTGGAGGCGGCCCAGAAGGCCGATATCGAGCTCAGCCTGTGCGGCGAGATGGCGAGCGACCAGCGCTACGCTCCGCTGCTCGTCGGTCTCGGTCTGCGTCGTCTCTCGATGAGCTCGCGGGTCATCCCCACCATCAAGACCTTGATCCGAGAGCGCCGCCTCGACGAGCTCGAGGCCCTCGCCGAGGAGTGCCTAGAGCTGCCGAGCGGTACCGAGGTCGAAGCACGCCTCGAGAGCTTTCTGGCGGAGCCGGTGGTGGCGACGGCCGACTGACCGATGCCGTCCCGGCGACCGGGTCGAGGGCCGGGCGCCGGTTGCGATAGTCTTCCGCCCCATGAAGCGCTGGGAACCGCTGTCGTTGCCGTGTCTGCTGGTCGCCTTGTCCGTGGCGGCCTGTTCCTCCGTGCCCCAACCGAGCACCGAGCCACCCCCGATCGCGGCCGAAGCCGCGCCGCCGACCTCGGCGGCGTTGCCAGCCGAAACCGTGGAGGAGGCGACTCCGGAACCGCCAGGGACTTCTGCCGCGGAGGACGACGATCCGACCCTCGTCCAGCTCGGCCGACCGGCCGAGACCCAGCGCGCACCACTGACCCTGGTCGAGGCGGCGCGCCGGGCGCGAGAGCAACGCCGGCGTTCCGAGAAGGAGCCGATCGCGACGATCACCAACGAGAATCTCGCCGAGTTCGCGGCCAAGGGCCAGGTGACCTTCGCTCCGGAGCCGGCAAACGCCGCCGCCGCAGGCGCCGACGGCGACGATTCGAGCACTGGCGGTGACGAGGCCTACTGGCGATCGACGGTCCGGCGTCTACGACTCAACTGGGCGGAGGCGGTGGAGCGGGCCAAGGAGCTCGAGGACGAGGTGGCCGATCTACGCTGGCAGTTCTATGCCGCCGACGATCCCTTCCTGCGCGACGAGCGCATCAAACCGCAGTGGGATCGCGCCATCGACGACCTGCGCGCCGCCCGCGTCGATAGCGAGCGCTTCCGAGAAGACCTCGCCGAGACCCTCGAAGCCGGCCGCCAGGCCGGCGCCCTCCCGGGCTGGCTGCGCGACGGGATCGAGCTCGAGCCGGAAGTCGACGATTCGCCGGAGGACCGCGAGCCCGAGGCTCAACAGCCGATTCCGCCGCCGATCTACAACCAACCGCCGGGCTGAACGAACCCGAGGACCGATTGATGAGTCATACGCCGCGACGCTTTTTTATCGAGACCTGGGGCTGCCAGATGAACGAGCTCGACACCCAGCGCATGTCTGGGCAGTTGATGCAGCAGGGCATCTTGCCGACCCGCGACGCCGCGGAGGCGGACATCATCCTGCTCAACTCCTGCAGCGTGCGCGAGAAGGCCGAGCAGAAGGTCTTTTCGCGCCTCGGCTCCTACCGCAAGTTCAAGCAGGACCGGGAGGACATGCTGATCGGCCTCTGCGGCTGCGTCGCCCAGCAGGTGGGGAAGCGCGCCCTGAGCAAGGTTCCGGAGCTCGACTTCGTCCTCGGACCGGCGCGGGTCGGCGAGCTCGCCACCATCATCGACCGCCGGCGCGCCGGCGAGCGCGTCGTCGCCACCGGCTTTCCGGAGGAGCGAGCCTACGAGTTCGACAGCATCACGCGTACCGGCGAATACAAGGGAATGGTGACGATCATCGAGGGCTGCAACAAGAAATGCACCTTCTGCATCGTCCCCTCGACCCGTGGCCCCGAGCGTAGCCGGACGATGGACGAGATCCTGTCCGAAGTGCGCCATCTCCTCGACTACGGCTTCGTCGAGGTCGAGCTCCTTGGCCAGACCGTCAACCATTGGCGGGAGCCCGAGCACGGCAGCCGACCGGGCGCCGACTTCGCCGACCTGCTCGACGAGGTGGCACGCATTCCAGGTCTGCAGCGTCTGCGCTTCGTGACCTCCTATCCGCGCGATTTCACGCCGCGCATGGTGGAGCAGTTCGAGCGCCATCCCAACATCTGCAATTACCTGCACCTGCCGGTGCAGTCGGGCTCGAACTCGGTCCTCAAGCTGATGGGCCGCGGCTACCAGGTCGAGGCCTATCGCGACCTGGTCGCGCAGCTTCGCCAGGCGCGGCCGGACCTGGCGCTCTCGACCGATCTGATCGTCGGCTTCCCGGGCGAAAGCGAGGAAGATTTCGAGGCCACTCTCGATTTGGTGCGCGAGGTGCTGTTCGCCTCGATCTACGCCTTCAAGTACTCGGTACGCCCCTACACGGCGGCCCCAAGGCTCAAGAACCATGTCGACCCGGACGTCGCCTCCGAGCGCCTGCAGCGCCTGTTCGACGTCCAGGCCAAGATCCAGCGCCAGCTCAACGAGGAGATGATCGGCAGGACTGTCGACGTGCTGGTCACCGGCTGGGGGAAAGAGCCTGGATTCCAAACCGGGCGAACCACCTGCCACCGGGTGATCCACTTCGATACCAGCGGCCATGTAGCGCCGCTCGGATCGATCATTCCCGTCACCGTGCGCTCGGCCTTTCCCCATAGCCTGATCGGCAAGACCCGCGCCGTCGCCTGAGGGCGCCACGAAGGGCTCGATCGCCCTCTAGATCCGCTTTCATCCGATTGTCGGCGCGCCGACAATCGCCAGGGATGGGCCCCGGCCAAATGCCTGGAGCGTCCCGAAGCTCTCACCAGCTTCGGCTTCACGGCCGAGATCATGCCCTTCAGCTCGGCGGTCTTGTGCTCGCGTCCCCAACCAAGGGCGGGATGTCGGCGCGCCGACAATCCTGCCTTTGAGGGAGTTGAGTCACTGCTCCGAACCCGTCGCGTCGGCACCGGCTCCGCCTGATTCCCTCCTTGACGCGGCCTCGAGCGAGGCCCACAATAGAAACACGATGAGCCTGTCCTCCGAAGAGCTGAAGATGGAGATCCGAGGGTTGATCCTCGACCCTTCGTCGAACAGCCCGATCGTGGTCTTGCGGGACGAGAGCAGCCAGATCTTTCTGCCCATCTGCATCGGCCTCTTCGAAGCCAACGCCATCGCTCAGCAGATCGAGAAGAACGCGCCTCCCAGGCCCATGACCCATGATCTGTTGAAGAACGTCTTCCAGCATGTCGGCGTCGAGATCGAGAAGATCGTCATCTCGGATCTGCAGGAAAACACCTTCTTCGCCCGCATCCACGTCCGCCAGACGGGGGAGCTCTCCGAAATCGATTCGCGGCCGAGCGACGCCATCGCGCTGGCGCTGCGCGCCGAGGCCCCGATCTTCGTGCTGCGGTCGGTTCTGGAGAAGGCCGAAGCGCTCGACCTCCTGACCCCACACAGCGACGAAGAGAAGCTCAAGAAGTGGCTCGAAGAGCTCGATCCCGAAGAGCTCGGCAAGTACAAGATGTAGGTCGGTCACGGATCCGAATCCCGATCCGTGACGCAGAAATCCACTATTTCACCCGCGTGCCGATGTCGGCGCGCCGACATTGGCAGCGAATCTTGACCACCTCTAGACCTTCGCTTACACTCCCGCCCAATCCATGATCATTGCAATCACCAACCAAAAAGGCGGTGTCGGCAAGACCACGACCGCCATCAATCTCTCGGCGGCCTTGGCCCAAAAAGGCCTCAAAACTCTGTTGGTCGATCTCGATCCTCAGGCCAACAGCACGATGTCGTTCCTCGACGTTCACGCCATCAAGAGCACCGTTTACGAGGCTTTGACGGACGACCAGGTGCCGCTGCGAGACGTCATCTTGCCGGTCGACAAGCTCGCCACCTTGGCGGTCGCGCCGTCGGGTATCGCCCTCGCCAAGATCGAGGCCAAGCTGATCGGGGAGCTCGACAGCCACTTTCGACTGAAGGACGAGCTCCAGTCGGTGACCGACGCCTTCGACTACATCATCCTCGACACGCCACCGACCCTCGGCATCATCACCGTCAACGCCCTGGTCGCCGCGACCCATGTGCTGATCCCGGTGCAGGCGAGCTACTTCGCCCTCGAAGGCACCGACGACCTCCTCGAGACGGTCGACAAGATCAAGGTGCGCGCCAACCCCGAGCTGCAGATTCTCGGCGCGCTGATCACCCTCTACGACAAACGCACGCTGCTGTCGCGCGACATCCGCGAGCAGGTGAGCGCGGTGTTCGGTGATCGCGTCTTCGACACGGTGATCACCAAGAGCGTTCGCCTCGAGGAGAGCCCGGCCTACCGCGAGTCGATCTTCACCTTCGCGCCGCGGTCGAGCGGTGCCTTTGAGTACTACCGGCTGTCCGAAGAAGTCGTCAGCCGAGTCTGAACCTCCCAGGAGCTAGATCCATGGCCGAGCCGACCACCAAGAAGCGGGGACTTCCGGGGCGGGTGAAAATGCGTCACTCGCAGCACTTCGTCGACGAGCTCACGGCGCGCCATGAAACACCGGTGGGACGCATGCTGCCGCTGGCCGCCCTCGAGCCGGATCCGCTTCAGCCTCGCAAGTCGATGGGAGACCTCGACGATCTGGTGCAGTCGATTCAAGACAAGGGCATTTTGGAGCCCATCCTGGTGCGTCCCCTCGAGTCCGGCGACGACGACGAGATGAGCTTCCGGATCATCTCCGGCGAGCGTCGCTTCCGCGCCGCCCAGGCCGCGGGCCTCTACGAGGTTCCGGTGATCGAGATGGAGGTGTCGGAGGACGAGGCCCTCGAGATCGCGCTGATCGAGAATCTGCAGCGCAAAGACCTGACGCCGTTCGAAGAAGCCGAGGGCTACCGCGCCCTGGCCGAGCGTCACGGCTATACCCACGAGGCCATTTCCGAGGCAGTGGGGAAGTCGCGCACGGTGATCACCGAGAGCCTCTCGCTCCTGCAGATGCCGCCGAAGGTCCGGACCACCGCTCAGGCCCTCGGCCTGACCTCGAAGTCGCTTCTCCTGGAAGTGCTCAAGGCCGGCAGCGAAGAGGAGATGATCAAGCTTCTCGAAGACGTGGCGACCCGCGGCCTGAGCCGCGACGATCTGCGTCAACGCATGCGGACTCCGCGCAAGGAAGGCGCCCCGCGCCGCAAGCCCTACGTGTTCAAGTTCAAGGCTCCCGACAAGACCTACTCCCTCTCTCTCAGCTTCCGCCAAAGCGAGGTGGAGAAGGGCGACCTGATCTCGGCTCTCGAGACCATCCTGCAGCAGCTACGGCAGGAGACCTGACGGGTCCCCCCAGCGGATCGAAGCCAAGCCCCCTCGCCATCCCTGATCACCTCCCGGCAAGTCCGGAGGAGAGCTGGATCAGTCCTGCTGCGGATCGACCTTGCCTCGCGCGACCTCACCGGCGAGGGCATCGAGCCGCGGTTCCCAAAAGCGCCGGAACTGGCCCAGCCAGGCGTCGACCTCTCTCATCGGCAAGGTCTCGAGCGCATAGAGACGCCGGGCGCCATCCACCCGGGCGTTGGCGAAACCCGCCTCGCGCAAGACTCGCAGGTGCTGCGACACCGCCGATTGGGAGATCCCGAATTCCCGAGAGATGACGGCGACGACCTCTCCCGAGCTGCTCTCAGCGACCAGCAGAAGCTCGAGAATGCGCCGCCGGACTGGGTGGCCAAGGACGTCGAAGGCGTGCAATCTACTGACCTTCGCCGGAATAGAAGACCCGCACCCGCTCGGCGCGAGTCAGGGCGGCCGCCTCATCGGTTCCAGCCGCAATCGCCGCCGTTCCCCAGGCATCACTGCTGAGGCGGATGTAGCCCTTGCCCTCATCGGACAGGGCCCAAGCTTCGGCCGCCTGGGGATCGACCTGCTGGCCGGTCGCGAGATGCTCTTCGAGAGCCCGCAAACCGAGCTCCCATCCGATTCCCGTCGCGCCCGGTCCGAATTGATCCCAAGTGCTGTCCGGCATCGGTGCGAAGTGCTCGAGACGCAGCCGCGTCACCTTCTCTGAAACCTCCGCGAGATCGACCCGCACCCAGCTCACCTGGTCGTTCATGCACCAGGTGACCGCCAATCGCTTCGGCGGCTCGCACTCGGTGATCTCGCCACCGGCGTTGCCCTCGAGCTGATAACGACCGCCCAGCCGGAGGTCTCCGGAGACGGGCAAGAACCAGCGGGGCAAGCGTTCCGGATTAGTCAGGGCATCCCACAGGTCGACGATGGAAGTGGGGTAGTCGCGGCTGGCGACGGCACCGCGCACCGGCTGGCCGTCGACCTCCGCGTCGGTAATCTCTCTCGAAACGGCTCCGATCAGGCGATCGATCTCGAAGTGCATACAGAGCTCCCCTTCCTTCTTCAGCTCGGCAGAGCCAGGATCCGGCTCGCGAGGTTTCAAGGTTTATGCGGCTTCCACGGCAAGACGAGGAAATCGTATTAGATCGATCTAATATTAGTCAAATTTTCTGACCGGGAGCCTTGCTGCGAAAAGGCCCTCCCGACCATCCGAACGAGGCTCAAAACTGAAACCGTCGTAACGAGCCCCATCCTCAGGGCGCCAGAGGGAGGGAGAGTCCTGCCCAAAATCCTTATCTCGAAGGGGGTTCCATCAATGCCCGTCGTCTGGCGACCTGCCTTACCGCTCTTCGTCGTTCTCATCCTGATCATCACCGGCTGCCAATCCTCGACGATCCCGACGGCCGACGTACCCGACTCGTGGCGGGTCCGTCCGAACCGCAACGACGACTCACCACCGATCGTGACCATCGCTCCGCTGAACCTTCGAGCTCCCCAGACCCTTCGCGACGGCTCCTTGGCGCCTCCTCCGCTAGATCCCGTCGGGCCGGACAATCCGATCCACCGATACGTCTTCGACCATCCCGAGGGTGGGGGAGACGACACCGTCCAGGTCATGGCGATCGCTCATGATCCAGAGAGCGGAACCGCCCGCCTGACGATCACCGCCCAGCTCCGTCTCTCCTGTGGCAACTCCCAGCCCCAGCAGGACCCCCGGGGATTGAGCTGCCACGATTCCGGAGCAGGCAAGCTCTGCATTGGCAGGATCGAGGTGACCCAGCTTCGCGCCGCAAGCGTCGACATCAATCTCGGATCGACGCTGAGAATCGACGACCTCGCCGACGTCCAATGCCCGCTCGGCGGCGAGCTCCTGATCCAAGGACTGCTCACCGCCAGCGCCAGCAACTTCGCGGGCCAGACCTCCTTGCCGGCGTTCTATCGCTTCTGTGGCTCGAAGCGGCGTCCAGGCGTCGACCGCATCCACGATCGCGACCTCGAGCAGCGTTGCGGAAGCTCCTAGGAGGAACCGCCGGAACGTAAGTCGGTCGCGTCGTAGAAGGAGTGGATGGCTCGAATCTCGCCTTCGGCGATCCACACCCAGTCACAAACGGGAATGGTGCCGTGAGCGGTTTCCATGTCGAAGCGGACCACCGCCTGACCGGGCTCTGCGAGGGTCGATCGAACGGTGAGCGAGGCCACGTTCTGGCGCGACATCGGCTTGACCGTCGCCAGATAGTGCTGCCGCCCCTCGAGGCGCCCGAAGGGACTGGTGTGCACGAAGTCCTCGGCGAGGGGAATCGAGTCGGGATCACCGGCCTGCCAACCTTCGATCCAGGCCAGGGCGAGGCGTCGGGCCTCCGCGGCGTCGCTCATCGTCGAACCTCCCATTGCAGTCGTATCTCCAGTCCGTAGGGCCCCAAGGCCAATAAAGAGAGGGCGAGGCCCGACCCAAACAGATCTTATCGAGCCATCAACCACGGGATTCTCCCACCTGCCATTCTGGACATAAGTTTACATAATATGTCTTATCGGACTCAATACTTGCCGCTGAATCGGGGGCTCTCTGGATCTCGGTGCCGCCCTCAACGAACCGCCACCTCCGAACCCAACGGGAAAAGGCCCCTGGCGCTCAGCCTCCGCCTCGTCTCCAGACGGAGGCTGCAGACCTACGGACAGAACCGGCGCCGTCGAAAATCATGTTGTCTTCGCTAACCGGCCCGACGCGACACCTGACAGCGGCCAGCCGGCCACCATCGAGAAGGCGCCTGCACGACGGCGCCTGCGATTCTCATGAGAACCGCTCCCAGGCGGCCTGTCGCGACACCCCCAGGGCATCGCCGATCTTCTGCCAACTGATCCGCCGGCCACGGGCCTCGTCGATCTGGTCCTGGAGGACGGCGCGCACCGCGTCGAGGGTCCCGTCTGCCACCCGCAGGCCGGCCAGGAGATCGGCGTCGGAGACGCTCTCCCAGCCGGCAAAGGACTCCGGCACCGCCTCCAGGACGCGATTGCAGACACCGACGCACTGGTCACAGATGTGGACCTTGGGCCCCCCCAGCAGCTTGGCGACCTGGGCCGACGTCTTGGCGCAGAAGGAACAGCTCAGGGACTTACGCTGGAAGATTTTCGAGACCATCTCGGGGCTCCTCATGTTTGTCAGGAACATCTTGACAATAATCATGAGAAGACACTCTGTCAAGATTCTCTTGACAGAGTGTCGCGGTAACGGCCCTGATTTGCGGAGCCTGCTTCCTCCCCCGCCGGAATCGCCTCAGCCCTCGATCGATCGACCTTGCAGCGACTCACCACGAGGTTGACTCATGCCGGCCATGATGCGCTCCATCATCAGCACCCGGCCAGCCCGCGGCAGCGTCGCCAGCGAGCCACCCAGCAGCTTCGACAGCCAACCCGGCCGCACCGTGCCTCCGCGCCGCTGCAGGGCCCGCAGAATTCCCTTCGCCACCTCCGAGGGCGTCGACGTACGGTCCATGTGCATCCCAGCCCGCGCCGCGAAGCCACTGCGAACCGGCCCCGGCGCCGCCGCCACCACCGTCACGCCGGCCGACTTCAGCTCGCGGCCGAGGGCCTCGGCGAGGGATTGCACATAGGCCTTGGTCGCCGCATAGTTGGCGGCGCCGGGAACCCCTTGGAAAGCGACGATCGAGCTCATCAGGATCAACCCGCCGCCGCCGCGGGCAACGAGACGCTCCCCAAAACACAGCGCCTGCTCGAGCACGGCGCGACAGTTGACGTCGACCATCGCCAGCTCTTCGGCGAGAACGCCATCGAGCGCCCTTCCCGAGCTTCCGAAGCCGGCGCAGGCCGCCAACAGGCCGACGTCGAGCTCGCTGGTCGCAGCGACCAGGGCCTCGCCGGCGTCCACCTGGGAGAGATCGAGCGGCAACACACGACAGACGACGTCGTGGCGCTCGGTCAGCTCGGCCGCCAGCTCCTCCAGAGCCGGCCGGCGCCGCGCCACCAAAACCGGGCAGACTCCGATCGCGGCGAGCTCGTCGGCGAGAGCGCGCCCGATGCCGTCGGAAGCACCGGTGATCACGGCCCAGCGGCCGAAGCGTGAAAGGAAGCGATCACGGGAGGACTGTGGGACTCGGCTGCTCATGGCTCTTTTTTTCTCCGCCCTGGAAGTTGACACTGTCAACGTAATCTAGCCACAACCGGTAGACAGTGTCAACCGCAGTCTCCCGTCCGGGAACCCGAGAGCGGTTCGGACGAGGCGGTATCATCGCGCCCATGACGGCTCCTCCCCTGCGCGAAGCCTGTATCCGCGAAGCGCTCGCCATCATCGAGCACTCGGGTCTCGAGAACCTCAGCCTACGCGAGGTCTCGCGCCGCCTCGGGGTCTCCCACCAAGCGCCCTACAAGCACTTTCCGAGCCGCGACCATCTCCTCGCCGAGGTGGTCAAGCGCGCCTTTGCAGGCTTCGGCGAACACCTCGCGACGCTGCCCCAGGGAGACGATCCGCAGGGCGATCTGCGGGCGATGGCGCAGGCCTATCTCGACTACGCGACCCGCCATCCGCTGCAGTATCGTCTGATGTTCGGCACCGCCTTGCCCGATCCTCACGCCCATCCGGAGATGATGGCCCAGGCACAACACGCCTTCAGCCTCCTGCAAGAGCGGGTGGCTCGCCTCGCCGAGGCGCCTTCGACGGCGCCGGCGGTCGCCCTCGACGCCCTCTTCGTGTGGGCGACTATCCACGGTCTGGCGACAATTCTCGAATCCTGCGCCGTGGGGCGCCTCGAGATGCCCGAGGCGATGGTGCGAGCCGCCGACGACCATGTCCTCGGCCGGATCGCCACCGCCCTCGCCGGCGGGCCGGCAGGATCCCGCTGACGGTCACGACCGGCCCGACCGCTGCCGCCCTCGGCCCCTGTCTTTCGGCCGTAGCGCCACCCGCCAGCCTCCGATAAGGTACGAGCCATGCTGCGCCGTCTGGACCGCTATTTGATCTCGGAGATGATCGGCCCGCTGGGGCTGGGCTTTCTGGTCTACACCAGCATCCTGCTGATTCGATTTCTGTTCCAGTCGGCGGAGATGATCATCAAGCGCGGGCTGCCGATCTCGGTGGTCGGCGAGCTGCTGGCCTACACGCTTCCCAACATCGTCGTCCTGACGATTCCGATGTCTCTGCTGTTCGGCATCCTGATCGGTCTCGGACGCCTGGCGTCGGACAGCGAGCTGATCGCCATCCGTGCCTCGGGCATCAGCTTGCTGGCCCTCTACCGGCCGATCATTCTGGTCTCGGGATTGTTGACGGTGATCAACATCCTGGCGTCGATCTACATCTTGCCGCGAGGCAATCACCAGCTCCAGCAGCTCCGGCTGCGCATCATCACCGAGACGGTGGCTCAGCAGATCGAGCCGCGTATCTTCTATCCCGAGTTCGAGGGCTTCCTGCTCTACGTCTTCGACATCCCCGAAGACGACCCCGTATGGCACGGTGTCTTTCTCGCCCAGGCGGTCCCGACCAGCCAGAAGAACAACATCACCGTCGCCGAGCGCGGCCGCCTGCGCCTCGACGAAACTGGCGAGAAGGTCGTTCTCGAGCTCGAGAACGCCTACGTCCACGAGGTCGATCTCGGCGAGCCGGATCGCTACGAGGTGACCCTCAACCGCCGTGCCGAGCGGGTCCTCGAGGACGAGTTCGTCAGCACCCAGAAGGCCAAGATCTCGAGCTCCAAAACCCTCCGCGAGCTCAACCTCGCCGAGCTCCGGGACAAGGCCAGGGACCCCCTGGCCAAGGCCGAAGACCGCAATCTGGCACAGGTCGAGATCCACAAGAAGTTCGCCATTCCGAGCGCTTGCCTGGTGTTCGGACTGTTCGCCTTGCCCCTCGGTTTCAACAATCGCCGGGGCAGCAAAGTCTCCGGATTCGCCCTCTCGATGGGGGTCTTCCTGCTCTACTACGTGCTGCTCAACAACGGTGAGGAAGCGGCACGCTTCGGCAAGCTGCCCCCGGCCCTGGCGATGTGGCTCCCAAATCTGCTGCTCGCCGGCGGCGGCCTGATCCTGTTCGCCCGCCGCAACCGCGACAAGAGCTTGATGCTGTCGAAAATCGACCGCTGGATCCGCCAGGACCTGTGGAGCGGCCTCCTCGCCCTCGACCGGCTGCGCAAGAGCAAACAGGCGCAGCGCAAGGAGCGGCGGATTCGCAAGCTGTCGACGCCGCGGGCGACCAATGGCTCGGCCTCCCTGCGCTTGCGCCTCCCCCGCTGGCGGCTGCGGGTCCCGAACCTCCTCGATCGCTATGTCTTTCGCGCCTTCGTCGGCATTCTGGTGCTGGTGTCCCTCTCCGGCCTGCTGCTCTATGTCGTCGGCGACCTGAGCGAGAACGTCGACGACATCCTGAAGAACAACATCCCGAAGTCGGTGGTGCTGTCGTACTACCAGTACCTTTCCCTCAACATCTTCTATGAAATTGCGCCGATCTTGGTCCTGGTGACCACCTTGATCACCTTCAGCCTGCTGTCGCGCACCAACGAGGTCACTGCCTGCCGCGCCCTCGGAATCAGCCTGTTTCGCATCTCGGTGCCGGCGATCATGGCGTCGATCCTGGTCGCCCTGCTGTGCTTTTTCCTCGAAGCCGAGGTCCTGCCGGCCTCGAACCAGCGCGTGCAGCAGCTCAAGGACCAGATCAAGGCTCGCGAGACGGCGCGCACCTATCGCCGCGCCGACCGCCAGTGGCTCTTCGGTCAGGGGCGCTATGTCTACAACTACCTCAACTACGACGACCGCGCCGAGAGCCTGCAGCGCCTACAGATCTTCGAGTTCGACGACGGCCATCGTCTGGTGAGCCGGCTGTTCGCCAACCAGGCGCGCTACTCCGAAAACGACGAATGGCTGTTCGAGGATGGCTGGGTGCGCGACCTGTCGGGACCCGACGTCGCCTCCTACCAGCGCTTCCCGGGCTCCCTGATCGTCGACTACCCGGAGACTCCGGACTACTTCGATTCCGAGATCCGACCGCCGGACCAGATGGGCTACAACGAGTTGCGCGAGTACATCGACGAGCTCGCCGACAGCGGCCAGCGCACCGAGGCCCTCGAGGTGCAGCTCCACCAGAAGCTCGCCTACCCCACCATCTCCCTGGTGATGGCCCTGGTCGGCCTGCCCTTCGCCTTTCGCCTCGGCAAGCAGGGGGCGCTTTACGGCATCGGCGTTTCGATCATCCTGGGGATCATCTTCATCGGCGTCTTCGCCTTCTTCTCCACTCTCGGGGAAACCGGCGCCCTGCCGGCCTCGGTCGCAGTCTGGAGCCCCAACCTGCTGTTCGCCATGCTCGCCGGCTACCTCTTCCTCGGCGTGCGCACCTGAAGGCCCGCTCGGGGGCCAGCTCCCTTCGCCACCGCGAGGACCGTCGATGAGCGAGGGCCAGCGAGCCAGATTCGTCGAGTTCGTCGCCCTGATGGCGACCCTGGTTTCCCTCGTCGCTCTCTCGATCGACGCCATGCTCCCGGCCCTCGGCGAGATCGGCCGGGACCTCGGGGTGGAGCGCGAGAATCAGGCCCAGCTAGTGGTGACCTTCATCTTCCTCGGGATCGCCGTCGGTCAGCTCGCCTACGGCCCCCTCGCCGACTCCGTCGGCCGCAAGCCCGCCTTGCTCTGCGGGCTGAGCATCTACCTGGCAGGCTCGGCCCTGTGCCTGGTTTCGCAGACCTTTCCGGTGATGCTCGTCGGGCGCCTGCTACAGGGGTTGGGAGCAGCCGGCCCACGCATCGTGACCCTGGCCATCATTCGCGACCGTTACGAGGGCCGGCGCATGGCGCAGGTGATCTCCTTCGTGACGGCGGTGTTCATCATCGTTCCGCTGATCGCGCCGGCGATGGGCCAGGCGATTCTGCTGGTCGCCGGTTGGCGCGCCATTTTCGGCGCTTTCCTCGTCATCGCGAGCGGCGCGGGTCTCTGGTTCTGGACTCGCCAAGAGGAGACCCTCCCCCGGGATCACCGCACGACGTTCACCTTGGCACGTATCGGCCAGCGCCTTCGCGAGGTGCTCTCGAGCCGGGCCGCCCTCGGTTACACCATCACCGCAGGATTCGTGTTCAGCCCATTTCTCGCCTACCTGAGCACCGCCCAGCAGGTGTTCGAGGGCCAGTACGGACTCGGCCGGCTGTTCCCGATGTACTTCGCCGTGCTGGCCCTCGCCATCGGCGTGGCGGCACTCTCGAACACCCGCCTCGTGATGCGCTTCGGTATGGAGCGCCTGGTGCGATTCGCCCTCCGGGTGACGGTGGTGAGCGCGCTGATCTTCTTTGCGATCGCCTATGCCGCCGCCGGTCAGCCGCCGCTGGTGGCGCTGGTCGCTTTTCTGCTGGTCGTGTTCTTCTGTCAGGGCATTCTCTTTGGGAATCTGAACGCCCTCGCGATGGCGCCCCTCGGCCGGGTTGCGGGCATCGGAGCCGCGGTCGTGGGGACCCTCTCGATGGTGATCTCGATCGTCGGAGGAACGACCATGGGACAAGCCTACGACGGCACGGTGCTGCCCCTCGTCGCCGGCTACGGACTGTTCGCCATCGCCGCCCTGGGGGCGATCAAGTGGGCCGACCCCGGAGCTGCGGCATCGAGCTCGCTCCAGGGAGAACCATGACCCACCCCGAGCTGCACTCTCACCGGTGAATCGAGGCCTTTTCAGGGTAGTAAGCAGAAACGTGTAACCGTATACGACGGTAGTGATTACCCGCGGCCGACAGCGACGAGCTCCGGCCGGAGTTTGTACTCCCCATAGAGCACGATGTTCTCCCAGCTGATCGGGCTGACATGCGCGAGTAGGTCGACCGGCACGTCCTCCCCAGGTTGGCTCTCCCCGAGCACGCGCTCGATCTCGCGGATCTACCAGTAGACGATGGCGGCCAGGATGATGAGCAGGCAGCTTGCGGTGGACATTTGGCGCCGGAAGTCCCGCCAGGCCGCCTTGCCGAGATTGCCGTAGAAGACACTTCGGGCGAGAACGTGGAGCTCCTCCGATTTCAAGAGCCCTCGGCGCACGCGTCGTCGTAGGTCCGGCCGTCCGAGATACTCGAGGATGAACAGGGTCTTGAACGCTCGGGCGAGCTCACAGATCGCGCGATACAGGTGGTTCTTGGGGCCGAAAGCGACGATCCTCTTCATGGCGACTGAGGCCGTCGTGTAGCCGGTCGCCATGGAAGCAGAAGAACTGTCCCATGCGATCCCACTGCTCTTCGATCCAGCTCAAATGGAGCTTGCGATCGTTGCTCCGCAGCATGGCCTGAAGCGGGCCATAGTCCCGTTTCGGATCCGCGTGGTAGATCCGTCTTGGCGGTGGTGGCGAGCTCCTTGACGATTTGTTGAAGCCGGCGTCGTGAGTAGGCACCTCCGCGCGGAGACGGGAAGACAAAGCCGCTCTCGCGATCACCGAAGTGGATCCGTAGCTCGTTGGCCAAGCTCTTGAGGATCGGAATGTCTCGCGTCCGTCCCCCCTTGTCCCTCACTCGGATCTCGAGCTCCGAAAATGCGATGTCTTCCACGCGGAGCTGATAGAAGGCGCCAACACGGCTTCCTGTTCTCGAGGAGGGTACGGATCATCAAGCCCCGAACACCACTCGTTGAGTAGGCTGCTTCGAGAAGAGCGTCGAGCTCATCCCGTGTCAGTCGCTCGACACTGCCCTTCTTGCGCGGTGGTGGCGTCAGGCCGACCCGGCGGCGAGCTTGGGCGATCAGGTGCTTGGACTGGTCGTAGGAGTAGCCGCCGTCACGGAGGATCTTCGCCAGCCGTTGGACGTCCCGGTGGCGATCACTTGGTTTCGCTTTTGCCATCGTACCGCGCAATAAGAGGCGGTACGGTGGCAGCGAGCAACCCTGAATCGGCCTTCAGCGGCCCTCGGATTTCGCTCTCTGGACGTTCTGCGAAGTTCCGGGCGGCCTGCAGTTCGTTGCTCTACGGCGAACGCAGCTCAGCTACGTTAGCCGCGCTACGCCACTGGCTTGGCGACCGGCGAAACTGCCGCTGGAAGTCCCGAGAGAACTGAGACGGGCTCAGGTAGCCGACCCGTGTTGCTGCTTCACCAACAGATGCGCCCTGGGAGAGCAATCGTGCCCCCTCGTTGAGCCGCAACGCCTTGATGAATTGGATCGGGGTCTGGGAAGTGGCCTGCTTGAAGTAGCGGTGAAACACCGCTTTGCTCATGCCAGCCTGCCGAGCGATCGACTCGACCCTGAGCGGAGTGTCCAGGTGTTTCCGGATGTAGTCGATGACACCAACGAGTGGCCTATGCTGCCGAGACCGAGTCAGGATCATCGGTCCAGCTGGACCTCGGAGGATGGCGATGAGAACTTCTCGGAGACGTCCCGGCCCTACGAGTTGAAGCAGACTCGGTTCGGCTAGTGCTTCGAGGAGTCCTTCGACTGCGGACCGGAAAGCAGGATCCCACGCAACCGACATGAAGTTCTGAGTCCCGGCGTCGGTCGAGCTCGTGGAAGGGTAGGCTGCTTCGTAGGCTGCACAGACTTCCGCCATGGTGGGAGTTTCGAAGCTCACCATCATCCCCAGCAGCGGTCGCTCCCGTGAGGCTTCGATCACCTCTCCCTCGACTGGCAGCGGGACAGAGCTGCAGAGATACCTCGAGGCGTCATAGATGTGTACTCCTCCATCGAAATACGCTCGTTTCACACCCTGCAGGAGAATGCAGACCGCTGCAGGGAACGTCCTCGGTAAGCGATCGATAGGTTCGCTTGTGCGGAAGAGCGTGACGCCGTCCAAGAGCGTTTGCCGCTCCCCATCTCTTGGGAGCAGACTCAAGATGAGAGCTTCAGCGAGGTCCTGCATCTTCATGAGGACATGATGGGCTCTTTGGGCTCCAGAATCAAGCTGACGATACGATTTGGCAGAAATTCGACACGATTCAGCCTTTAATTCTGTTCAGAGAAGTTTAGACTGAGCATGCTTTCATCGGGGCGATCTCAAGAAGTCAATTCTGATCGAGGCTCCAGCCATGAACTTAGTTACCGACAAAACCGGCCATAGCACCGACAAGGAAGAAGTCATGACACTCACAGCTGGCAAAAACAAAGTAACTTTCAAGTCTTTCGGAGTGGATTTGGTTGGCGATCTCTACCTTCCTGAAGGTTTTGATGAAGCCAAGCAATACAAAGCGATCGTGGGCGCTAGTCCGTTCCCTCAGGTCAAAGATCAGATTCCGGCGACCTACGGCCCGGAAATGGCTGCACGAGGTTTCATCTATCTGGGCTTCGACTATCTGGGCATGGGAGAGTCCCCTGCACTGCCTGGCGAGTTCAAGCAGTCCCGCTACATGTTCCGGCTGATCGAAAACACCTGGGATGCGGTTTCCTACCTGGGAACGTTGCCGTTCGTCGAAGAGATCTACGGCCTGGGCGTGTGCCAAGGTGGTTCGATCATCGCATCAGCAGCGGTGACCGACCATCGGATCAGGAAGATCGCCATGGTTTCCGGCATGATGGCAGCAGACGCGCTCCAGTGGACCGACCGTGACGCGGCCAACCAGTTGATCGACTCTGCCAATGCCTCGACGCAGAAGATGTATGAAACTGGTGAGCCGGATTACGTTGCGCCGTTCGGCCTGAACGACGAAATGTCCCGTGAAGAGTTCGTTGAAGCGGCCGCCTACCCGGCGATGGCTGGCGAGACCTATGACTACTATGGTCGTGATGGTGCCAAGGGGCCGGTTGCGATTCCGAACTACACCAACATGCATGTCGGCGATCAGCCCATGCAGTCGCTGATCTCCATCGGCGAGGCCTATGCCGACAAGATCACGCAGCCCTCGCTGACCATCTACGGCACAAACGCCTCCACAGCGCCCTGCTCGACCCAGTTTGTCGCCAAGCTGACGAATGATCACGAAGAGCTGGCCTTTGACGAGTTCAGCCACGTGGACTTCTACTACAAGCCAGAGGCCGTGAAGGCCTCGACGGATGCTGTGGCAGAGTTCTTCAACAAGTGAGTCGCGCGGCTTTGGATAGTGACTGGGGCGAGCCAACCACGGCCTGCAGCGAGCGAGACAAACCATGACCCCCAGGCCGAACGCTGAGCAGTTGGCCTTCATCCAAGGGATGGCAACCGGCAACACACCCCCCCGCCGTTCACCGGTGCTCAAGACGCCCACTGACTACGGCATGAAGTACGAGGACGTGTTCTTCTCCGCGATCGATGGCGTGCCACTCGAGGCGTGGTTCATCCCCGCAGACTCCAACAGGCTGGTCGTTCTGCAACCACCCCCTGATGATGAACCGCTACGGCTTCCCAGGGCACTTGGAGCCGTGGTCTGAGTTTGCGCCCGTCGAAGTCGAGTTCAACAAGGTCTACAAGGCGCTCCACGACGCTGGCTACAACGTCTTGACCTACGACATGCGCAACCACGGACACAGCGGTGCAGCTCACGGTGGCGTGCCTGGATACGGACTCTTCGAGTGGCGCGACGTGGCGGGAGCGCAGGCCTATGTTCAGCAGCACCCCAACCTGAAGGAAATGACCGTTGGACTCTTCAACCCCTGTGCGGGGGGCAACGCAGCGATGGTCGCCATGAACCGGCGGCCGGACTTCTTCGAGGAGGTCAAGGCATTCGTGTGCCCGCAGCCTTGCTCAGCGCGCATCGCGGCTGAGGAGATCGCCAAGCTCCAGGGCATCGGTGAGTTCGTCGACGAGTCTCGTCACGGCATCCTAGGGGCCACTACCGTATACGGTTACACGGTTCTGCCTACTACCCTTTTTCGGAGAATGAGTGACGGGAGAGCGATGCAGAACCCCGAGCCGAAGCGGAATGCCGGAGCCCTTGCGCCGCTGGATCGAGCAGGCCGCCGACCTGCCGGGCGAAGAGGTCTTCTAGACTGACTGACGATCAGGCCAGACGGGTGCCGTTCGGCACCTCGCCATCGGGAACCGCCAGCACCACGGCACCGTCCGGACGATAGAAGCCGGTGACCAGGACTTCCGAAACGAAGGGACCGATCCGCTTCGGCGGAAAGTTGGTCACCGCGATGACTTGGCGCCCCACCAGCTCAGCACGATCATAGAGATTGGTGATGCGAGCACTCGAGCTCTTGACGCCGACCTCCGGGCCGAAGTCGACCCTCAACCGATAGGCCGGAACCCTCGCCTCCGGAAACTCGTCCGCCCGCACCACCGTTCCGACCCGCAGCTCGACCGTTTCGAACTCCTGCCACGAAATCTCCATCCCCTCGCCTCCCTCTTCTCTGCTGCCGAGAGCTCATCGGCACCGGCTGAAAGCTTCCGCCGCAACGAGATCCTCCTCCCTACTCCGGTATCAGCGAAGCGACCAGGAGGAGCGCGGCGACCAGCGGCGCCAGCGTGCGCCAGTGGTTCATTCTCACCCACTCTCGAAGATAGATCTGCCAGTAGTCCATCCCTGCGCGGCTCGTCGGATCGACCGCCTCGAGGCGATTGTTGCGGGGAACGTGGTAAAGGCCCGTCAGAATGACCGCGCCGAGGATGTAAAGGGCTCCGGCGAGGAGCCGGAACTTGGCTCGCGGATCGTCGAGGTCGAGGAGCGCCGCGACCATCAGGACGGCGCAAACGGCGGCGGTCCCGAAGAGCAGGAGCATCAACGGAGGTTTCGGTGCCTCGCGATTGATCGCCTGCATGGCGGTCGCTCCGGGCGTCGGCTGCAGCCGACGCAGGCCGGCCATGGTGAAGGTCGAAAAGGTGAAGAAGACGCCGGCCGACGCCGCCGATCCGACGGCGGCGACCAGGGTCAGAAAATCACTGGAGGAGATCACGACGCGCGCTTCCAGGCACCGGCCGCGGCGGCGGCGCGAGCGAAATCGGAGAAATCGCGGGGAGCCCGCCCGAGGGCGCGCTGGACGCCGTCCTCGAGGGATTCGTTACGACCATCGAGCACCGAGGCGATGAGGCCGGCGATCGGCTTCGCCTCACTCGGCGGCATGCCGTGCTCCATCAGCTGCTCGGCATAGTCGGCGGGGCTCAGCGGGACATAGCGAACCTCCCGACCGATCGCCTGGCCGAGCTCCGCGGCGACGTCGGCGAGACCGAGCAGTCGGGGACCGGTGAGCTCGTAGAGCTGCCCCTGATGCCCGTCCTCGGTGAGGACCGCGAAGACGACATCGGCGATGTCGTCGGCATCGAGGAAGGGCTCCCGCGTTTCGCCGGCGGGCATGGCGATGACACCGTGGCGAATCGCTTCTGCGAAGGTCTCGCTGAAGTTCTGGTTGAAAAAAGCACATCGCACCACGGTCCAGTCGGCACCGGATTCTTGCAGTCGCTTCTCCGCTCCCTGCGCGCCCTCTTCCCCGCGGCCGGAAAGCAGGACCAGCCGTCGGACTCCGCTGGCCACCGCCAGATCGACGAAGTCCCCGACGGTGTCGGCCGCCCCCGGCAGCGCGAGATCGGGATAGAAGGTGATGTAGGCGGCGCGGGCCCCGTCGAGGACCGGTCGCCAGGTGGCCCGATCCTGCCAATCGAAAGGAAAGGCCGAAGAGCGAGAGGCGCCGCGCACCGGCAGACCGGCCTGCTGGAAGCGATCGACGACCCGCCGGCCGGTCTTGCCGCGAGCTCCGAGAACGACCGTAACGGCTGGGGAAGCTGACGTCATCTGAGGCATCTTGGACTCCTTCGAGGTTGGTTTCGGGCCGTTCATTCGACCTGGAAGAAGTCTAGAAAGGAGTCCTCTCGGGGACCATCGTCGAGGCGCTCAACATCATTCGCAAACGTCTCAATCGGCCAGATTCTCGCTCCAAGGTCGCCAGAGGCAGCCAGCGGAGCCGGCGAGGGGGTGCGACTTCCCCTTCCTCCCCGGACGAGTCCCGCGGGCTAGAATCAGCGCACGATGGATCCCTTCGTCGGCCTTCTCGATGGTCCGCGGGCGCGCGGCGCCTTCGCCCTGCGTTGCGTGATGACTCCCCCGTGGTCGCTGCGCATCCGCGCCGAGTCGCCCCTGACCCTGATCGCCGCCATCCGAGGGGAGATTTGGATCCTTCCGGACGACGCTGCGCCCATCCAGTTGGAGACCGGCGACCTCGCCGTCACCCGCGGGCCCGACCACTACACCGTCGCCGGATCCGCCGAGACGCCCCCCAGCGTGATCATCCATCCCGGTCAGCACTGTTGCGATCTCGAAGGCCGATCCCTCCTCGAAGAGATGACCCATGGCACCCGCACCTGGGGCAACGACCCGCACGGCGAAACCCTGATGCTGGTCGGGGCCTACGAGAACATGGGCGACGTCAGCGACCGCCTGCTACGGGCTCTGCCACCGGTTCTGTCCCTCTCTCACCGCGAGTGGGAATCGCCCCTCGTCGCCATGCTGTGCGACGAGGCGGGCAAGGATCAGCCCGGTCAAGGGGCGGTTCTCGATCGCCTCCTCGACCTTCTGTTGATCGCCGTCCTGCGCGCCTGGTTCGACCGACCCCAGGCCGAGCGACCGGCCTGGTACCGATCCCAAGCGGATCCGGTCGTCGGCAAGGTTCTGAAGATCATGCACCAGGATCCCGCCGAGTCTTGGACTCTGGCTCGCCTGTCCTCCGCCGCCGGCGTCTCGCGCGCCGCCCTCGCGAGGCGTTTTCACGAGGTGGTCGGCGAACCACCGATGGCCTTCCTCACCGCCTGGCGTCTCGCCCTGGCGGCGGATCTCCTCTGCGAGTCCGAAGAGACCGTTGGGACCGTGGCCCAGAAGGTCGGCTACAGCAGCCCCTTCGCGCTCAGCTCGGCCTTCAAACGGGTGCGCGGCATCAGCCCCCAAGAGCATCGCGCCCGCGCCCGCGCCGCTTCCTAGCCCGACCTGCGCGGCCCGGCTCGGCCCTCAGCCGCCGGCCATCGGCGGACCGATCTCGGCCGCCCCTTGACCTGCGGCTCACCCATGCCGTAGATTTCGCCCACTCATCGAGACCGGCTGAGGGACAGGCCCGAAGACGCCGGGGCAACCTGCGGAGCTAACCACTTCGCCACGGTGCCAATTCCTACGAAGGCGGAGGTCAGCCTTTGAGAGATGAGTTGCCGGGAAGCGCCCCGCACCGCTCGGGGTCGTAGGAACCGGCAGCGATCCTCCGTAGGGTTTCCGATGGGAGAACCTGAACCACGAGGAGGATCCGATGCCTTCACCCTGTCCGCGTTCCCCCACCGCCCTTCCGTTCTCGGCCCGAGCGCCGCGCTTCGCCACCCGCTTGGTGCGCAGCGGGCTCGAATCCGATGCCCAGCACGGCGCCGTCGTTCCCCCCATCCACCTCTCCTCCACCTTCTCCTTCGCCGACCTCGGGGAGCCTCGCCGCTTCGACTACACCCGCTCCGGCAATCCGACTCGCTGCCTGCTGGCCGAGGCTCTGAGTGCCGCCGAAGGTGGAGCGGGGACCACGATCACCGCCACCGGCATGGCGGCCATCACGGTGGTGGCTTCCTTACTCGAGCCCGGCGAGGTGCTGGCAGCTCCGATCGACTGCTACGGCGGCAGCCACCGCCTGTTCTCCACTCTCCACGAAAGCCGACGCCTCGAGGTGGTGTGGTTCGATCCCGATCGCCCCGCGACCCTCGACGCCGCCTTCGAGCGGCGACCACGGCTGGTGTGGGTCGAGACGCCGAGCAATCCCCTCCTGCGGATCAGCGATCTCGGCCAGATTCTGTCGGCCGCTCGCCGAGTCGGCGCCTGGGTGGCGGTGGACAACACTTTCCTTTCCCCGGCGCGTCAAAATCCTCTGCGCCTGGGCGCCGACTTCGCCGTCCATTCGACCACCAAGTACATCAACGGCCACAGCGACGTCGTCGGTGGAGCGGTGGTTTCGGCGACGGCGGAGCTCGCCGAGCGGGTCGATTGGTGGGCCAACTGTCTCGGTCTGACGGGCTCTCCCTTCGACAGCTATCTCACCCTGCGCGGTCTTCGCACCCTCGGCGCTCGCCTGGCGGTCCACGAGGCCAATGCCCAAGCCATCGCCGAGCTGCTGCTCGCTCAGCCGGCCGTCGAGCGGGTCTACTATCCGGGCCTCGAGGAGCATCCCGGCCACCACCTCGCCTGTCAGCAGCAGAGCGGCTTCGGGGCGATGATCAGCTTCGAGCTCCGCGGCGGGCGGGAAGCGGTCCGACGCTTCGTCAGCGGGCTCCGGTACTGGTCCCTCGCCGAGTCGCTGGGCGGAGTCGAGAGCCTGATCGCCCACCCCGCCTCGATGACCCACGTGGTGATGAGTGAGGAAGACCGCCGCTGCGCCGGCATCGGCGACGGCCTGCTCCGCCTGTCGGTGGGAATCGAGGACGTCGCGGATCTCGCGTCCGATCTCCGGGCGGGGTTCGACCGCGTGTGAGGAAGGACCGCTGCGGGCGGCCGAAGGCCTACGGCTCGTCTTCGACGCCGGCCGCCCGCGGGCTGACCAATCGCTTGGTGAGGGCGGCGATGCAGCGGTTGGTGACCTTGCTGATGCTCAACGGGCTGTAGCCGAGGTACCGGGCCACCTCGGGGGCCTCGTAGCCCAGCCCGTAGCGCAGCTTCAGCAGCGACCGGCAGCGTTCCGGAAGGTGCTCGAGGGAGGCCTCGAGATCGCGCCAGAGATCGCGACGCTCCTGGGCCGGCGGCTCGGGTCCAGCCATCCACTCGAGCATCACCGCGTCGACCGCCTGGTAGAGGCGGCGCCGGCGCTCGCGCCAGTAAAGCCGGCACTTGTTGCGCACCGTCCCGACCAGCCAGGCCTCCGGATCCCGCACTTTCTCCCACTGGTAAACCAACGCCAGTAGCGTCTGCTGGAGAATATCCTCGGTGTCCTCGGCGGGAATGCGATGACGCGAGAAGAGGGCCTTGAGCTTCGGCTGAACCTCTTGGAGAAAGGACTCCAGGGAAGTCTCGAGGGGAGCGTTGTCCAAAGCTCTCATGACCTTAAGCGAGCCAATGTCATCCTGTACGTGTCTACGTTTTCAGGCTAGCAGTACAGCCGGGCCTTGTCCAGAGTCGCGAACGGCCCCTGGCGGAGGCTCGCCTCCAGCCAATGGTGGGTGCACTCGGATGGGCTTCGCCGGGAAGATGGGAGGCTCAAGAATTGCGCGTCGTGGATCGCTTGAGGGCAAAACCCTCGCCCACCAGTTGATCGGCGAGCTGGGACAGGCAGCGATGAGTCACTTTGGGAACGCTCGAGGGCTGATAGCCGAGGCGCTTGCCGACTTCGGCGGCGCTGCAGCCGAGACCGTAGCGCAGACGCAAGACTCGCTGGCAGCGCTCCGGCAGGCGCTCGAGGAGGCCATCGAGGTCGACGCGCAGCTCCGCCTTCTCCTGCTCCGGCGCCTCGCCGTCCGAAAGGAACTCGAGGATGGCATCGTCCACCATGTCGTAGAGGCGGATCTTGTGGCGACGCCAATAGATGACACAACGATTGCGCAGGGTGATCGCCAGCCAGGCGTCGGGATTTCGGATGCTCTCCCACTGCGACACCAGGATGAGGAAAGTCTCCTGTAAGAGATCCTCGGCGTCCTGGGCCGGAATGCGATACCGATAGAGAATCCGACTCAGCTTCGAGCGGGATCGGGTGAGAAGCTCCTCCAGAGACGAGGACTCGACGGAGTTGCGTTCGGCTTTCAGGGTCCTCGTTCCTCCCAGCAGCGATCGAAGGTGATTATGTAAATAAAATACACCATGTCCTATCTTCAGTCTACCGCTCAACGCTGTCGGAGAGTAGCCCCTACAAGAAATCCTTCGCGAAAAGGCCGAAAAAAGTAAAACGAGGAGCGACCGGCACGGCCACTCCTCGTTCTATCTCATGCCGTCGCTGGGCGACGGGGGTCCAGGCTCAGCGAGCCGCCGACGGCTGCGAGCCGCTGCGCAGCCGGAGCTGTGCCTCGCCCCCCGGCAGCTGACGCAGGTGCTCTGCCACCTCGCGGACCAAGCCCAAACTGACCTGCTCCATCTCGACCGCCTCGCGGAAGACCAGAAGAGCGGCGATCGCCTCGCGACCAATCTGCCGAGATCGAAAGATCGGCAGCATCGCCTCGGCGAGTTGCTTCATCTCGCCATGGCGCCCCTGGCAGCTGTAGATCGCCGCCAGGTCGAGGCAGACGAGAGCGGCATCGTAGTCGAGCTCGGCCTTGAGGAACTTGTCCTGGGCGCTGCGGTAGAGGGCCTCCGCTTCGCGCGTCCGGCCGAGTCCCTGGTAGACCCGTCCCTCGATCCAGCTGAATCGGATCAGGTCCAGCTCGTTGCCGAGCTTGTGGTGAAGCGCTCGCGCTTCGTCGATGCACTCCAGGGCCTCGTGGTAGCGCCCGGCACTGACCAGCGAGTGGATCAAGTTGTGGCGCACCACCAGCACCAGGCGCGGATCGAGCCCCGGATCGATCAGGTCGACGCCCTCTCGGATGAGCCGAATTTCATCGTCCGCCTGGCCGCGGAAGCCTTCGCACATTCCCTTGCTGATCAAGGCCTTGCCCCAGAGGTGCGACTCACCGTGGCGGCGGGCCGTACGAATCACTCGTTGGAGCAAGGCGAGGGCGCCGTCGAAGTCCCGCAAATCGACTCGCAGCGAAGCTTCGAGCCACAGGATGTGGGCCTTCTCGATCGGATCGCCGGTGCCATCGGCGGCCCACTGACGGGCCTTCTCGAAGGCGGCTTCGGACTCCGGAAACTGACCCCGAACCCGCTGCGCCGACGCCAGCTCGGCCCAGGCTCGGGCCTTGAGGTCGTGGGCCAGGGGTTCGCTGTAGCGGTCCGCCGGAAGGTTCTCGGCGACCGCCACCGCCAGGCGGGCGAAGTCCACCGCCGCTTCCGGATTGCGCGGTCGCTGCGCCTGGCAGTCGACGAGCAGAGACTCGGCGAGAGACCAGACCTGGAACCGGCGGCTGTTCTGAATCAGGACGAGCTGACGATCGACGGGATGGCGCGACAGGTCTTCCCGGAGCCGCGGTACCACCGCTTGCTCCTCGGCGAGCTCGAGCTTGCGCTCCAAGAGCTCCTCCGACAAACGCTCGAAGACCTGCTCGTAGTCGTACCCTCTTCCATCCCTCTCGTTGAGTGAAACCACTCGACGAATGACAACATCTTGATGCGAGCTGGTCGGCCACCACTGCGAGGTGACCTCCTGACAGCTCGCGCAGCCCGAGAGCAGGTGGCGCACGACGCCTCGCGCTTTCTCGCGCGAGAGCTCGCAGCGCCGGAACTGCTCGAGTTGAGCTGCACCCGGATGAGCTTCAGTCATTTTTCGACTTTCTCCAAAAGCCGGCCGTGAATAATTCGCGGCTCAAGGCCGCAAGACAGCGGTTCGTGATCTTGCGGATGCTGGAGGGTCGATAACCCATCTTCTCCGCCACTTCCGTCGGTCCGTAGCCCAGTCCGTATCGCAAACGGAGCAGGCGCTGACAGCGATCGGGAAGCTTGATCAGAACGCGCTTCAAATCATGAGAAAGGTCCGCGCGAGACTGCGAAGGTGTCTGTGGCTCGGCCAGCAGATCGAGAATCGCGGCATCCACCGCCTCGGTCATGCGCCCCCGGCGTTTACGCCAATAGACGATGCACTTCTTGCGCAGAGTCCCTACGAGCCAGGCTTCGGGATTCTGAATCTTGTCCCACTTGTACAGCAGGGTAAGTTGGGCATCCTGCAGGATGTCCTCGGCGTCCTCGGGGGGGACGTCGTAGTGACGTAAAACCCTCTCGAGCCCAGGGCGAATCTTTCTCAGGAGCTGATTGAGGGGCTCTCGAACTTCCGGGCGATCCAGTGTGGCCATTCCGGGCTGATCCCTTTGTGTCCTCCCAGACAGGGTAGCACCGCCTTTCGTGCCTGTCCAGGACGCTGGATTCGATGCTCCAACGCCCTGCGGTGATTTTCATGGCCCCAAGATCGTCGCGGCGAGCGCCCAGCGACTACCCTAACCGCCGCCCGTCGGATCGAGGCCCGGTCCCCGCTCGTCTTCATCTCCGGACTCGGAGTTGTTCATGGGATCCGGCGGATCACCACTACCGACGAGCGTATTGTCGTCCCCATCGGGAACCGGCTCGACGACCGGCACCAGGGTCTTCAGAACCCAGGTCCAGAACTGCCCCCAGGACTCGGTGAAGCTGCGCTCCCCGACATCCTCGCTGCGCTCCGGCGCGATCGCCAGTGCAGGCATCGCCAGGCTACCGGCGAGCACTGCCAAGCAAAGCCACGCCGCCAAACGAATCGATCTCGACTTCATTGTGTCCTCCCAACAAATGAAAAGGTTCCGCCGCAAGCCAATCGGCTGCTCATCCCAATAGTGCGGCCTTCGTAATAAAGCGGGACACACATATGTAGATCTTTCCCGGCACCTAAAAAGGTTCGCAATCACGTTCCCAATGGGTCTCATCAAGGACTACGGAAACCGCTGCGCAAGCCCGCCGTAGGTCGTCCATCAACGCCAAAAGGACCGCTCCGGAGAGCGGTCCTTCAAAGGTTCGACCGGCTTTGCGGAGAGGTCAGTCGTCGGCGCAGAAGCCGACTTCGACGAGCTGCTTGGTCAGGCGCGTCAGGCAGCGACTCGTTACCTTGCGGATGCTCGAAGGTTGGTAGCCGAGGGTTTCGG
The DNA here is from genome assembly GCA_039028635.1 of Acidobacteriota bacterium. Classification (NCBI taxonomy): domain Bacteria; kingdom Pseudomonadati; phylum Acidobacteriota; species Acidobacteriota bacterium. Next base: position 34,089 of record JBCCHV010000030.1, on the reverse strand, counting down.
CCACTTCGACCGGCTTGTAGCCCAGGCCGTAGCGCAACTTGAGCAGCGACTGGCAGCGTTCCGGGAGCTGTCCCAAGACTCGCTCCAGATCGTGCCGCAGGGCCGCCTTGGACTGTTGCGGGGCTTCCGGCTTGGCGATCATCTCGAGGATCGACATATCCATCGCCTCGCAGACCTGCGAACGGCGGCGGCGCCAGTAGATGATCGAGCGGTTGCGCACCGTCGCCAACAACCAAGCTTCCGGGTTGTAGATCGACTTGCGCTTGTAGACCAGGTCGAGAAACGATTGTTGCAACAGATCTTCAGCGTCCTGCAGCGGTACACGGTAACGCGCGAGTATCCGCCGCAGCTTCGGCTGAAGCTTCTCGATCAGCTCTTCGATCGAGGTGTCTGGGTGACTCTGCTCAGCGGGGGACGTCATGGCCTATGCATTTTTATGGCCTGTAGTTTTTACCAATCGCAAGCTCAGGCTACCACCAAGATGCCAAATCTGTCCAGTGACAGCATGGCCCGCGGCCGCGGCTCGCTCGATCCGCTCGGGGAGCGGCCACCGCCGTCTCCCCGTTGCCGGATTCTCCGTCAGGTGGTGGCCGGAGCGTTCTCGAGGCCGGCGAGCTTGCGAATCTCGTCGGCACGGTTGGTGGCCTCCCACAGCAGGTCCGCCTCGCTGCGACCGAAGTGACCGAAAGCCGCCGTCTGGCGATAGATCGGTCGCAGCAGGTCGAGGTCGGAAATGATCCCCTTGGGGTCGAGGCGGAAGGTCGAGCGGACGATCTCTTCGATCGCCCGAGCCGGCAAAGCTCCGGTGCCGAAGGTCTCGACGTGGACGGACACCGGATCGGCGACGCCGATGGCGTAGGCGAGCTGCACTTCGAGGCGCTCGGCAACACCGGCGGCCACCAGGTTCTTGGCGATGTGACGCGCCATGTAGCTCGCCGAGCGATCGACCTTGGTTGGATCCTTGCCCGAAAAGGCGCCGCCACCGTGCTTGCCGACTCCGCCGTAGGTATCGACGATGATCTTGCGCCCGGTGAGACCGCAGTCACCTTGCGGACCACCGATGACGAAACGACCGGTGGGGTTGATGTGGAAAATGGTGTCGTCGTCGAGCATCTCCGCCGGCACCACCGGGCGCACCACCCGCGCGATCACCTCGCGCCGGATCTCCTCGGCGGAGACTTCCGGGGCGTGCTGGGTCGACACCACCACCGTGTGCACGCGCACCGGACGCGACCCCTCGTACTCGACCGTCACCTGGCTCTTGCCGTCCGGCCGCAGCCAATCGACCTCGCCGGCGCGACGAACCTCCGCCAGGCGCCGCGTGATGCGGTGGGCCAGCACCAGCGGCAGCGGCATGAGCTCTTCCGTCTCGCGGCAAGCGAAGCCGAACATCAGTCCCTGGTCGCCGGCCCCACCAGGATCGACGCCCATCGCGATGTCCGGGCTCTGGGGATCGAGGGCCGAGACCACGGCGCAGCTGTTGCCGTCGAAGCCGAGGGCCGGGTCGTCGTAGCCGATCTGGCGGATCGTCTCCCGCGCCACCGATGCGAAATCGACCTTCGCCGAGGTGGTGAGCTCACCGGCCAACAGAACCATTCCGGTGGTGACCAAGGTCTCGCAGGCCACCCGCCCCTGAGGGTCCTGCGCCAGCACCGCGTCGAGGATCGAGTCCGACACCTGGTCGGCGATCTTGTCCGGATGCCCGTCGGTCACGGACTCGGACGTGAAGAGATAGGTCTTGGGGTCGGCCATCGGTCAGTACCTCGGATATCGGAATCTGGTGGATTTCGGGTCGTGCAGAGTGCAGCGGAAAACTCTCGCCTCCGGGGGCCTCGAGCCGGTTCCGGCCAGCCGCCCGATCGGCGGATGGTAGCACAGTCAGGGTCCCGAGCGGGGCCCTCCGGCGGTACCGTAGAAAAGGGCGCAGAGGGCATGAAAGGTGGCCGTGGCGGTCGCCCTGCGGCGGTTTTCCTGTCCGCCTGTCAGGGAGCTCAACATGCCCCCGCTACGGCGCGTCCCTCCCCGGCCGAGAGCCCCGGACCGCATCATGACTTCGGCCGGGAGCTCGATCGAGCCGCTGCTGCCGAGACCCTCTCCGAAGCTCGTGCGCACCACCGCCCAACTGGTGACGAAGGACTTCGGTCCGAGGTCGAGGTCGAGGCTGTGCACCCCGCCTTCGGCGGCCACCAGCAAGGCGTACTCCTCCCCCACCTGGAGCTCGACCTCCTGTAACCGCGAGCGCAGCGCCTCCACCACCTCGACTTCCGAGACGGCTAGCCCGCGCGACCCGGTGTCGACCGGCTGCGGCACCACCGCGACGGAGGTCTTCAGCCCGACGACGTGATGCAAATAACGCAGCACCGCGTCGCGGACACCCAGCAGATGGGCCGGCGTCGCGCCGGCGACGGCGACCGCCAGACCTTTCTGTAGGTCACGCCAGAATTGCTTGTCGTCCATAGGTCGTTTTCGCTCTCGCGACCTTCCGATCGGCACTGCTAAGCTGCCGCTCGGTCGGCGCGTTCCCGCCACCCGATTAGATTGTCGGAGAGGGTCATGATCACCAGCCGCCACAATGCAAAGCTGAAGGATATTCGGCGCCTGCGACGATGTAAAGATGACCGGGCGCTGCTCGAAGGCCCGCGCCTGATCGACGAGGCCCTCGCCAGCGGCTGCACCATCGAAGAGATCTTCATCACTCCCGAAATGCTCACCGCCGGCTCCTGGCAGCCACCGGCCGACCGAGCGCCGACGCTGGTCGACGGCCGCCTCCTCGACGAGCTCGCCGACACCGACAGCCCGCGCGGTCTCCTCGCCGTCGCCCGCCTGCCCCGGGCCACCGTCCCGAAGGTTCCCGACGGCCTCTATCTCTACGTCGACGGGCTCCAGGATCCGGGCAATCTCGGCGCCCTGGCACGGGTGGCCGAGGCCGCCGGCGTCGCCGGCCTGTTCCTGGCCATCGGGACTGCTCACCCGAATCACCCACGGGCATTGCGCGCTTCCGCCGGCAGTCTTTTGCGGCTGCCCACCGCGCGCCTCGCGGAGGTCGAGGCGACTCGCCGACACCTCGGCCCCGAGGTCCCCTGGTTCAGCCTGCAGCCGCGCGGCGGCGACAGCCTCTACCGGGCCTCCCTACCGCGTCCCGCGGTGCTCGCCCTGGGCGCCGAAGGGCCAGGGCTGTCGCCGGCCGTCGCCGCCGTCGCCCGCCGCTCCCTGACCATTCCCCTGGCGGCTCCGGTCGAATCCCTCAACGCCACCGTCGCCGCCGCCCTCGCCCTGTTCGAATGGCGGCATCGGTCGGCCGGCAAGGCCCTCGATCAGCCCTCCGACTCCCGATAGAATGAGCTTTCCCGACCCTCTCCCCCCAACCGACGCCCTGCGCGAGGATTGCCACCGATGAAGATCGCCCTCGGCTGTGACCATGCCGGCTACCGCTATAAAGAAGAGATCAAACGCCACCTGCAGCAGCAGGGCCACGAGGCGGTCGACTTCGGGACCGACTCGACCGAATCCACCGACTATCCGCTCTTCGTGCGGCCGGCGGCCGAAGCCGTGGCCCGCGGCGAGTGCGATCGCGCCATCGTCCTCGGGGGCTCCGGCAATGGTGAGGCGATGGCCGCCAATCGCGTCGTCGGCGTGCGCTGCGCCCTGTGCTGGAACGCCGATTCGGCGCGCCTGGCGCGCGAGCACAACGACGCCAACGCCCTCTCCCTCGGCGAGCGCATGATGTCCCTCGATACCGCCCTCGAAATCGTCTCCATCTGGCTCGAGACACCCTTCGAGGGCGGCCGTCACGTGCGTCGGATCGCTCTCCTCGACCAGCCCTGAGCCAACCGGCCAGCGTCCCGAGCCGAGCGCCGTGACCGCCCCCTACCCCGTCGTCGAGCAGCTCGCCGCGAGCTGCCTGGACCGCGATCACCCCCTGGGGCCCTGGACCACCTTCGGCATCGGAGGCCCGGCGGACCTCTTCTACCGCGCCGACTCGAGGGACGAGCTGGTCCGCGCCGTGAGCGCCGCCCGCAATACCGAGACGCCGTACTTCCTGCTCGGCAGCGGCGCCAACATCCTGGTTGGCGACCGGGGCTTCCGCGGCCTGGTCATCCACAATCGGGCCGCCCGCCTCGAGCTCGACGGGTCACGAAAAACGCTCTGGGCGGAGAGCGGCGCCACCATGTATCCGACGGTGATCGAGACCGCCGTCGGGGCCGGCCTCTCGGGCCTCGAGCACTACGTCGGCATTCCCTCGAGCGTCGGCGGAGCCCTTTGGCAAAATCTTCACTTCCTTTCGCCAGCTCCCGAGCGCGAACGAACGATGTTCATCGCCGAGGTCCTGACCCAGGCCGAGATTCTCGCTGCCGACGGCGAACGCCGCACCGTCGACGCCGATTACTTCGAGTTCGGCTACGACTACTCCATCCTGCACGACCGGGACGACATCGTCCTGGCCGCGACCTTCGGCCTCGAGCCCGCTGACGAGGCCCGACTGCGGCGGGTGATGGCCGAGAATCTCGACTGGCGGCGCCAGCGCCACCCGCCCCTCGATCGTGAGCCCAGCGCCGGATCGATCTTCAAGAAGATCGAAGGCATTGGTGCCGGCCGCTTGATCGACGAAGCCGGGCTCAAGGGCTTCACCATCGGCGGTGCTCAGATCAGTCACCGCCACGCCAACATCGTCATCAACCTCGGAGGGGCCCGGGCTCGGGATGTACGCCAGGTGATCGATCACGCCATCCAGGTGGTGGCCGATAGAACCGGATACATCCTCGAGCCGGAAATCTCTTTCGTGGGCGAGTTCTGAGGGGCCCATCTCCTCTCCAGCGAAGAGCTGGCGCCTGTTATGGTACAATTGCATATTGTAAGTTTGGCAGGCTTTCGGCCATGCCAAACGCTTTGAATTCGATTTCGATCTGCCCAGGAGACCTGCCTCGTATGCGATCCCTCCGTTTGCCGCTGTTTTTCTTTCTCCTCTCTTTACTGCTCGGCACCGCCTCCGCCTGGGCCGCCGCCTGCTCCTCGAGCGTGAGCTGCGGCTTCAACGCCTGCCAGACGCCCTCCGATGCCGTCGCCCCGGATCTCTGGACCCGCCTCGAGCCGGTCGACGCCCTCGGCCTCCCCACCGGGACGTCATCCACCATCGAAAGCCGCGACACCACCTGGAATGATCGCAACGGCGCCTACTCCCTGAGCAAGCCCTACTGGCAGTCGATGGATATCGAGGATGGCTGGCTCTTCGCCGGCGTCAATCTCGGATTCCAAACCTGGTCGTTGTCCAACCCGCGCTCTCCGAACCGCGCCGGCAACGTCTCGTCGAGCGCCATCCCGAGCCTGTTCTCGGACCCCCACGAGTACTTCCTGATCAAGGACGTCGACGCCCCGGCCGGCAACTCCAATGTCGTCACGATGACCGGCGGCGGCTCCATGGGCATGGTGATTTGGGATACCAGCAACAAGAACTCGCCACGCATCGTCTACCAGGACGGCGGCCAGTCCAACGAAAAGTACGGCGAGGAGGTTTACGCCACCACCATCAACGGTACCGTCTACGGCTTCCTGGCAGCCGCTCGCTTCGACGGGGCCGGCCTGTGGATGTACGACGTCAGCCGGGCCCTCGGCCTCGGCTCCGGGGTCTGTATCGAGCAGCGCCCGACGATCACCAACTCGAACTGCAACGGCGTCTTCAAGGCCAAGCTCTCGAACGCCCCCATGAGCCACGTCGATGGCGCCGGCAACGACACCGACGGCCACTTCGTCGTCTTCAGCGGCGGCCTCGCCGGCGGCACCGGTTTCGAAATCTGGAACGTCTCCGATCCCGATCAGCCGCAGTCGGTGATGACCGGTCTGTCCTCGGACAAGGTCCACGGCGGAGCCCTCTGGCTGCACGAGGACAAGCTCTACCTCGCCCTCGCCGTTCGCTTTCGTGATGAAGGGTTGATCTACGACGTCAGTTGCCTGCTGACGGGGGCCTGTACTCTGCCGAGCTCGCCCCTCTACTCCTTCCCGCTGGCCAACTACTCGGCCCTCACCATCGCCACCGTCACCGCCTCCGAGAGCAACGGCAAGCCCTTCGTGTTCTTCGGCCGCCGGAGCGGCTACAGCTTGAGCGGGCTGCAATCGGAATGGCTGTTCGATGCCTCGGGCCTGCCCGCCGCCGACCCGGTGGAGATCACCGGCGGCGATCCGAACAACGGCAATCTCGGCCAGCCCACGATGACCGTCTCCGGCACCACCGTCGGCTACTGGAGCTGGTATTACTCCTGCCATCCCACCGGCTCCAACTTCTTCGAGCCCACCGACGGCATGTTCAACGGCGAGTACTTCTACCGCGCCGGCTCTTCCCTGTTCGACGTCCACGAGCTCCAGGATGTAGTGGTCTCTCCAAGCATCTTCGACAGCGGCTTCGAGACCGGCAACCTGACCGAGTGGACCTCTTCCGCGCAGTGATCTGAATCTCCCGACGGGTCTCCGAGAGCACGTCCCGGAGACCTCGCCCCGCCAACCTCCCGCGCCAGCTTCTTCCCGCCGGCCTCGGCTGATCCAAAATCGGCCCGAGGCGAGCCAGGGGCGGCTTCTGGGCGATCGAGTCGTCCCGCGGCCGCAGTAGCCCCGGCCCCTCCGTCCTCGCCCAACGCGAGGCGCCCTCGGCAGAGCTTCACCCGAGAGCGCGGCTCAGTCCGAATCTTCTTACCATCAAATAGGCCTTGACGACATAGGAATAAATGCTGTAAAAACATGACCATTCAGTTGCCGATTCTCATAATCCTTGGGAGGTCGTGATGCCGATGACCCTCGTCCGCCGCCTGTTTGCCATCCTCATCGCCTTCTCGACAGCCCCAGGCATCGCCACCGCCGCCACCTGCTCCACGCCCGTAGGCTGCGGCTTCAACCCCTGCAAGTCACCCTCCGACCACGTTCCCTCGTCCCTCTGGGGCCGCCTCCAGCCGGTCGACGTCGACGGCCTGCCCAGCGGCACCTTTGCCGGGCAAGAGAGCCGCGACACCACCTGGAACATCCGCAACGGCTCCTACGGCCTCAACAACCCCTTCTGGCAATCCCTCGACATCGAGGACGGCTGGCTGTTCGCGGGCATCAACAAGGGCCTCCAGATCTGGTCTTTGGCGAATCCCCGCTCGCCGGACCGCACCTCCAACATCTCCACCGCCGCCATCCCGAGTCTGTTCGAAGCCGGCCACCACACTCATCAAGTCAAAGACGTCGACGCCCCGCCGGGCAACTCGAACCTCCTCACCCTGACCGGCCAGAGCGCTATCGGTATGGTGGTGTGGGACACCAACAACAAGTTCTCGCCCCGCATCGTCTACCAGGACGGAGGAGTCAGCGGCTCGAAGTTCGGCGAGGAGGTCTACGCCACGACAATCGCTGGACGCCACTATGGCTTTCTCGCCGCCCTGAATCATCCGGGATCAGGTCTGTGGATCTACGACTTGAGCCGCGCCCTCGAAGTCGGCGGTTCGGGGCCCTGCGTCGAGCGGCGCCCCGGAACCGTCAATCCGGCCTGCAACGGCGTCTTCCTCGGCAAGCTCAGCGATGCCCCTTTGAACCACGTCGATGGCACCGGCGATGACGCCTCCGGCCACCTCATCGTCTTCAGCGGCGGCTACTGGGGGGGCAACGGCCTCGAGATCTGGAACGTCTCGGAGCCAGCTCGCCCCGCGCTCCGGATGACCGCTCTGGCGAACCGGAAGGTGCATGGCTCGGCCCTCTGGATGCGCGCCGGTCGCCTCTTTCTGGCCACCACCCTGCGCTATCCCGACTTCGGGGTGATCTACGACGTCAGCTGCGCCCTGAGCGGCCCTTGCAGCCTCCCGTCGACGCCCCTCTACAGATTCCCCCTCGCCAACATCGACGACCAGACCATCGCCACCGTCACCTATTCCGAGAGCCAGGGCAAGCCCTTCGTCTACTTCGGCCGGCGCAACGGCCACTCCTTGAGCGGCCTGCAGGCGGAATGGCTGTTCGATGTCTCGGACCTGCCGTCGGGCGTGCCTCGAGACGTCCTCGGCGGCAACCCCAACAACGGCAATCTCGGCCAACCCACCACCAGCGTCGTCGGCACCACCGTCGGCTACTGGAGCTGGTACTACGCCTGTCATCCCAGCGGCTCGAATCACTTTGAGCCCACCGACGCGATCTTCGCCGGCAAGTATCTCTACCGCGCCGGCTCTTCGATCCTCGACGTTCACGAGCTCACCGACGCGATTCTGCCCGCAACCATCTTCGCCAGTAGCTTCGAGAGCGGTGACCTCGACGAGTGGAGCGCGGCGACATTCTGAATCCAACCTGGGACCGGGCAGAAAAAGAAACGCCCGCTCCGAAGGGAGCGGGCGTTTCAATCCATCGGTGAAGGCCGTGGCTCGCGCCGGGGAGGCCGTCAGCCTTCCCGCGACTCGCGAATCGCCGCCGTCAGCGCCGGCAAGACCTCGTGCAGGTCCCCGACGATGCCGTACTGGGACATGCCGAAGATGGGTGCCCCCGAATCCTTGTTGATCGCCACCACGCAGGACGATCCCTTCATCCCCACAGCGTGCTGAATCGCCCCCGAGATTCCAACGGCGATGTACAGCTTGGGGCTCACCGTCTGGCCGGAGGAACCGATCTGACGGTCCCGCGGCAGCCAACCGCTGTCGATCACCGGACGGCTGGCGCCGATGTCGGCGCCCAGCACCTCGGCCAGCTCGTGAATCGGACCGAGCTTGTCCTCGCCACCGACGCCTCGTCCGACGGCGATGATCACATCGGCCTTGGTCAGATCGACCTCGTTGCCGCCGGCATCCTCGATCGACAAGATCTCCCGGTCGGCGGTCACCTCGCCCAGGGCCAGAGCCTCGACGGGAGCACTGCCGGCCGCCAGGGCATCGCCCGAGAAGGCACCCGACTGCACCGACAGCAGCACCGTCCCGGTACCGCGCATGCGCACCTTGGACGTCATCTTGCCGGCCAAGATCGGGCGGCTCCAGAGGAAGCCCTCGCCGTCCTGCTCCCACGCCGTCACCTCCGGCAGCAGGCCGGCGCCGAGGCGCTGGGCGAGACGAGCGAAGTAGTCCACCGTTTGATAGTTGTGGGCAAACACCACGAACGCTGGCGACGCCGCCTCGATGGCCGGCGCCAGGGCATCGCAGTAGGCCCCCGGCGTGTAGACGGCGAGCGCCTCGTGCTGTGCCGTGTGAACTCCCGCCAGGTCCGCCGAGGCGGCCAGGTGATTGGCGACGGCCGAGACGTCGGCCCCCAGCAACAGGACTTCCGCCTTGACCCCGAGATCGGCCGCCAGCCGCTGGCCGGCAACCAGCGCCTCGCGACCGGGCCGCGTCAGGCGCTCTCCGTTGTGCTCCGGAACGATCCAGACACGGCTCATTACAAAACCCTCGCTTCCTGGCGCAGCTTGTCGACCAGCTCGCGACTCGCCTGCTCCGGCTCACCTTCGATGATCTGGGCCCCGGCACCGCTATCCGGGAAGGCGACGGAAACGATCTCGAGGCGCGATCCAGCTTGCCCCACGTCCTCTGGACTGAGGCCGAGATCGGCCGGCGCGAGGGTGTCGATGGGCTTGCGCTTGGCCTTCATGATGCCCTTCAAGGAGGCGTAGCGCGGGTGATTGATGCCGGCCTGAACTTCGAACACCGCCGGCAGAGGCAAGCGAGAGATCTCGTTCTTGCCACTCTCCATCTCGCGGGTGACCTTGGCCGTCCCGTCTTCGATCTCGACCCCCATCACCAGCCAGGCGTGGGGCCAGCCGAGGAAGCCGGCGAGGACCGAGCCCGTCGAGCCGAAGCCGACGTCGTCGGACTGCGAACCGGTGAGCACCAGCTCACACTCTTCCTTGGCGACGGCGGCCGCCAGGGCACGGCCGGTGGCAAGAGCGTCACCGCCCGAGAAGGCCTCGTCCTCGAGGTGCACGGCGCGCGCCGCCCCCAGGGCCAGTCCCTTGCGCAGCGCTTCCTTGACGCGCGCCGGTCCCAGGCTGATCACCACCACCTCGCCACCGGAAGCCTCGGCGATTCGCAAGCCTTCTTCCAGTGCGTACTCGTCGCTCTCGTTGATGATGAACGGCAGATCTTCCTCGTCCAGCCAGCGACCGTCCTTGGCGACTCTCAGTCGAGCCTCCGTGTCCGGTACCTGTTTGATACATACCGCAACGCGCATTCGCTTCTCCCTTGCTCCGCGGATTTCGTATGGGGACGAGCCTGGGGCCTGGTGATGGAGTCCGTTACGGTCCTCAGGCGTCGTGGAATAAGTCGGTTCGGCGGGCGCCGAAGCGACTCCAGTCTAGCATGGTGGGAGCTGCCATCGCAGTGCCGCAGAGCGCCGTCCGCGGGCGTCGACGGGCACCGTGAGCAATCCGATCCGGGGAAGCGAGCCGTCCTATTCCGATAGAGGACTATGAACGCACAGCATCGAGCACTCTTCCCCAACCCTCCCTCGCCACTGCCGGAAAGCCGCTGGGGCCGCCTGCGCCGCCGTGCCCGGCAACGTCTGTTGCGGCTCTTCGATCGCACCATTCTCGCCCTCTACGAGCTGATCTCCTGGCTCGATCAGCGCGCCCCCATCGAGCGGCGCTTCTTCCGTGTCGCCATCTTCGGATCGAGCCGCCTCGAGCGCACCGACCCGCAGTACGCCGAGGTGCGACAGCTCGCCAAAAACCTCTCCCTCGCCGGTTGCGACATCGTCACCGGTGGCGGACCGGGCCTGATGCGCGCCGCCAACGAGGGCGGCCGAGCCGGCTCCGCCGCCCTCAAGACGCGCTCCTTCGGCCTCACCATCCTGTTGCCCTTCGAGGAACAGCCAAACCCCTTCCTCGACGAGGTCGAGGAGCACAAGACGTTCTTCTCCCGACTCCACCACTTCATCCGCATGAGCCATGCCTACGTGGTGGTCGATGGCGGCCTCGGGACCACTCTCGAGGCCCTGATGGTCTGGCAGCTCCTCCAGGTCGGGCTGCTCGAAGACGACCGCGAGCTGATCTTCGTCGGACCGATGTGGAGCGGCCTCCGGGAGTGGGTGCAGCGAGACATCGTCGCCCGCAACCTGGCGTCTGCCGGCGACCTCCGCAAGGTGCACTGGGTGCGCGATACGGATGAGGCCATCGAGATCGTGCGCGACGCTCGCCGCCGATTCATCGAGCGCCACGGCACCATCGTCTCGCCGCGCTCCGTCACCTTCCCCAAACCGCCGGCTCGCGACCTGCGGCCCTGACGCCGGATCGACCGCAGTGGCACCCCGGGGGGCGCACCCGCGCGCCCTCCATCCTGCGCGAGCGGCACTGGCGGCCTTGGCCGCCGATCGGGAGACCGCGGTGACCACCGCGCCGTGGCTGAACTCAACTCTGGTCCACACCTTGCATTCTTCGACGGCGATGACGGCTTCGATCAACCCTGCGGGAACTTCGGGACGTATCGGCACGTCTCAATAGCGAAGCTTCTCGGGAAGAGTGCCAAGACGGCAGAACCGCGCTTGGACAGACGGCGCACCCCTGCTATCGTCCGCACGATTTCGTTTCAGGAGAGCGACCTAAGTTGAATATCTCTGCCCATTTGCCGTTTCTCACCGTGCCTGCCCTCGGGAGCGAGGAGATTGCCGGACCGACCATCTTCGAGACCTTCCTGGAAGCCGGATGGATGGCCAAGGGAGTCTTCCTGGTGCTGGTGATTTTTTCCCTGCTTTCCTGGGCCGTGGTGGTGGCGAAGGCCTTTCAGTTTCAACGCGCCGACCGCCAAAGCGAGTCCTTTCTACAGATCTTCCGCAAGAGCCGCCGCTTCAGCGAGGTCTCTTCGGCCACCGGCAACCTGGCGGCTTCGCCCCTGGTCGGTCTGTTCCAGACCGGACACGCCGAGATCGACGCGCAGATCAAGCAAGCCGACGGCGGAGCCCTGCGGCTGCGCTCCCTGCCCGCCCTCGAGCGCAGCCTGCAACGAGCGGTCAACGTCGAGCTGCAGTCCTTCAGTCGCTGGACCAGTCTGCTCGCCACCACCGCCGCCGCCACCCCCTTCATCGGCCTCTTCGGGACCGTCTACGGCATCATGATCGCCTTCCAGGACATCGGTCTCACCGGCTCGACCTCGCTGGCGGTGGTCGCCCCGGGCATCGCCGAGGCGCTGGTCAACACGGCGGCTGGCCTGGGCGCCGCGATCCCGGCCCTGGTGGCCTACAACTACTTCGCCAACCGGCTGCGACGGCTGCGCCTCAAGCTCGAGGACTTCGCCCTCGAGTTCCTCAACCTCGCCGAGCGCAACTTCACCTGAGGACGAGCCCATGGCCTTCAAGCTCGGCGATTCCGACGACTCCGTGCTGGCGGACATCAACGTCACCCCCCTGGTCGACGTCATGCTCGTCTTGCTGATCGTCTTCATGATCGCCGCACCGATGCTGCATCAGGGGATCGAGGTCGACCTGCCCAAAGCCGATCAGCGTGCTCTGCCGATGCGCAAGCAGGACCCCCTGGTGATCTCCGTCAACCGAGACGGCATCGTCTACCTGCGCGAGACGCCGGTCCACCCGTCACAGCTCGTTGAACGCCTGACGCCGATCCTCGAAGGGCGCGATGACGATGCGGTCTTTCTCAAGGGTGATCGCGAGATCCCCTACGGCAAGATGGTCGAGCTCCTCGACATTCTTCAGAAGGGCGGCATCACCCAGGTCGGCCTGGTGACGGAAACGGAGCGGCGCAACCGGAGATCACGGTGACCACCCCGATTCCGACCGTCGGTGCGGTGCTCAGCCGGCGGCAGGCGCGCGATTCCGGCCGCCTGCCGCGCTCGGCCATCGGCTGGGCCCTCGGAATCCACCTGTTGATCGTCGCCCTGGCGCTGATCGCTCCACTCCTCGACGGAGAGCCTCGCCGCCCGCTCGAGTTCGTCCCGGTCCGACTGGTCCCGGCCCGCGCCCTCGGCAGTGAGGTCGCCAAGCCACAGCCCAAGCCGCCTCCGAAGGCGCCCGAGCGCCCACAGCCCAAGGCCCCTCCCCCGGAACCGGAGGTCGAGCCGGTCGCCGAGGAGCCTGCCCCTCAGCCTGCGCCTCAGCCGCCGCCGCGACAACCGGCACCCCAACAGCCGACCGCCGCCCCACCCAAGCCGCAACCGGCGCCACCGCCGGCGCCGGTCGATCGTCAGGGCTCTGCACGGGGTAATCCGCTGGGCACCTCGGCGACGCTGGGGGCCAATGTCGCGACCGTCGACAACCCATCGTTCACCTATAGCTACTACCTCGACCGCATGCTGCTGCTGATCGAGGCCCAGTGGCGACGCCCGTCGACCGGTCAGCCGGTGGAAGCCTTGGTGCACTTCCGAATCCGTCGGGACGGCCGCCTCGAGAATCTCGAGGTGGTGGAGAGCTCCGGCTCGAGTAGCTTCGATCTCGCCGGCCTGCGAGCGGTCCAGAACGCCGCGCCCTTTCCGCCCCTGCCGGCGGGCTACCGCAGTGACTCCTTGGGGGTGAACCTTGTCATTCGATAGACCGAATCCGCAGCGTTCGCCAGTGCCCCCGAGTCGGCACTCCGATTCTTCCGATCAGCCAACCTCATCTCCCCAAGGAGACCCGGCATGAAACTGCGCCTTACCGCTCACCTCCTGATCGGCATCCTGGCCGCCCTCATCCCCTTGGCCGCCGCGGCTCAAGACCCGCCGCCGGGGCTTCCGGAGGACGGCCAGGACGTCACCCTCATTCTGGAGGGCAACCAGCGCGGCCTCTACCGCCTGGCCTTTCCCGAGGTCGAGGGGCGGGCCCAGCTCACCGCCAGCACCCGCCGGGCGGCGGACGTGCTCGAAACCACCTTGCGCAACGATCTCGCCCTCAGCCGGGTGGTGGAGGTCCAGGGACCGACCGAGCTCGCGGTGATCGCTTTGACCGGCGAGCGCGGTCGCGACTTCGAGCTCTACCGCTCCCTCGGCAATGAGCTCGTCCTGCTGGCCAGCGTCCGCGGCGAAGGCGCCAAGGTGGTGTTCGAGGGTCGCCTCTACGATCTCAATGCCGGTCAAGCGATCCTCGGGAAACGCTACAAGGGCTCCGCCGCCGCCATGCGCCGCATCGCCCACATCTTCGCCGACGAGGTGATCGCTCACCTGGCGGGCCGGCGCGGCATCGCCCTCACCACCATCGCCTTCACCTCCGATCGCGGCGGTCGCAAGGAGATCTACCTGATGGACTACGACGGCGCCGACCAGCGACCGATCACGGGCCACAAGTCGACCTCCATGTCCCCGGACTGGCTCCCCGGCAACGGCTCCCTGGTCTACACCTCCTTCGTCGGTGGCAGTCCCGGCATCTACCGGGCCGATCTCTCGAATGGCCAGAAGAATCAATGCATTACGGACGGCGAGCAGAACATCTCCCCATCGGTGGCACCAAACGGCCGGCGGATGGCCTTCTCGCGCGCCCTGGGTGCCAACTCGGAGATCTTCGTCGCCGACGTCGCCGGTGGCAATCTCAGCCGCCTGACCCATTCCCGCGCCATCGACACCAACCCGGCGTGGAGCCCCAAGGGAAGCGAGATCGCCTTTACCTCGAGCCGCTCCGGCAATCCCCACATCTACGTGATGGACACGGAGGGCACCAACGTTCGGCGAATCAGCCGCGGTGGCACCTACAACGACGGCGCCGCCTGGAGCCCGGAAGGCGACAAGCTCGCCTACGCCAGCCGCATCGGCGGCAAATTCGAGATCGTGGTGACCGACATCGTGACCCTCGAGAGCAAGGTGCTGACCCGCGGTGCCGGCAGTCACGAATCGCCCACCTTCTCGCCCGACGGTCGCTGGATCGCCTTCGCCTCGAACCGCTCCGGCAGCAAGCAGATCTGGGTGATGTCGGCGGACGACGGCAGCGACCTGCGTCAGGTCACCGCCGAGGGCCGGAACGAATCCCCGGCATGGTCCGGCTACTATCCCTGAGGAGGCGTCGTGACGGCCTCCGCAATGACGCCAAAGTCCTTGAAAGCAGGCAGCTTCTTCTGCTACAGTTTGGCCGCCTTCTAGGCAGCGCGAAGACAATTTCGGACCAGGCGATCGATTCGATTTGAGGAGAGACTCAGGATGAGCCGCAAGTGGTTGGTGTGCGTGGTGATGCTATTGATCCTGCCGATGTTCTATGGCTGCCCGAAGAAGCCGCCCGAGACACCGGACGAGGTGCTGGAGGTCGAGACGACGCCGGTCGAGGAGCCCGCGGTCGAGGTCGAGCCGCCGCGGCAAGAGGTGGTCGAAGACGTTCAGGAGGACACTCTGCCGACGGATCTCGTCGAGCTCAACGAGTACCTCAAGGAGCGCGAGCTGATCGCCGACGTATATTTTGATTTCGACCAGTCGGAGCTGCGCGACGAGGCCCGTGAGCGCTTGGCCAAGAACGCCGCCTTCATGCGCGAGAACGCGGACCTCGTGTTCCGCATCGAGGGCCACTGTGACGAGCGCGGAACCAACGAGTACAACCTGGCCCTCGGTCAGCGGCGCGGCAACACCGCCAAGGACTACATCACCAGCCTGCGAGTTCCGGCGGACAGCATGTCGATCGTGAGCTACGGTGAAGAGCGTCCTTTCTGCACCGAATCGGACGAGGCCTGCTGGCAGCGCAACCGGCGCGCCCACTTCGTGGTCGTCGGCCGCCGCTAGACTCCACCCGACTCGACATGCGCCAGCGTTTCTTTGCCACGGCCGGCGTCCTCCTCCTCGCGGGGTGGTCGTCGGCCTGTGTCTCGACCTCCGACATCGAGACCATCCAGAGCCAGCTCAACGACATCCAGAGTCAGATCTTGCAGGCTCAGGCGCAGGCGCCGAGCAAGGAAGAGGTCAGCAGCATCGAGGTCGAGGTCACCCGCCAGATGGAGACCCTCCTCAAGTCCGAGGCCGACATGCAGGTGAAGCTGCAGGAGCTCTCGACCCAGATCGAGCAGCTGCAGGCCAATCTCGAGGACACCAACTATCGGTTGTCGCAGCTTTCCCAGCAGATTGCTTCGACCAATCAGGAGCTCAAGACCTTCCGCGTTCCGGCACCGGTCCCGGCGCCGGTGGAAGGTGACGAGACCGAAGTCACCAATCCCGGCACCGCCGCAGCGCCCGTCACCGCTGATCCGCAGATCCTCTACCAGTCGTCCTACAACGACTATCTGCGCGGTAACTACGATCTCGCCGTGCAGGGCTTCGGCGAGTATCTGCAGGCGTTTCCGGAAACCGACCTGGCTGACAACGCGGTCTACTGGATCGGTGAGTGTCATTACCGTCAGGGTCAATATCGCCAGGCGATTCGCCAGTTCGACGACGTCTTGCGGCGTTTCCCGCGCAGCGACAAGCTGCCCAGCGCGGTACTCAAGAAGGGCTATGCCCACTTGCAGCTCGGCGAACGCGCCGATGGCGTGCGCCAGCTCCGGACGGTGGTCCAGCGCTACCCCAACAGCGACGAAGCCAATCTGGCGCGCCAGCGCCTGCGCGAAGTGGGAGTTGAATCCCGCTAGATCTCTGTGGTAAAAATCGCAGGCCGGCCGCACTGGATCCGCGGCGGCTTTTTTGTGTGCAGCGGACCTCGATCCGATCGGTTCGAGCCGCCCCAGGAGAGTAACGAGAATGGCCAACAACAAGTCTGCCGAAAAGCGGCACCGTCAGAACCTCGAGCGTCGCGACCGCAACCGCTCCAACCGCAGCCGCATGCGGCACGCCATCCGCAATTTGCGGTCGGCCGTCGACAGCGAGGACGGCGCCAAGGCTCAGGAGCTGCTGGGCTCGACCCTCAGCCTGATCGACACCACCGCTCGCAAGGGCGTCATCCATCGCAATACGGCGGCACGCTACAAGTCCCGCCTGTCGAAGGCCGTCGCCGCGCTCGCCAAAGCGTAGCTTCGGGCCTCTCTGTCGATGGTCGAGCACCCTCTTCCGGAGGGTGCTTTTTCATGTCCGAAAGAATCTCTCCGGCCGGCTCAGCGCGGAACCTGGCCTGCCAGCATCCTTGAAATCAGCCAGCAGGCGCTGAATAAGTCGCCACGCGACTCTTTCAGCAGCCTGCTAGCAGGCTGTTGAAAAAGTCCGCTTCGCGACATTTCCAACGCTGCTAGCTGTTTGTCTCAGGGGGGCGAGAGGCGCCCCCCTCGGCCGCACGCACATGTCGTGCGGCCTCACCCCCGACCTCGGCGGCTCTTGCCGCCGCCGGGCCCACGCGGGCCCGGTCGCAGGTTGCCGACGAGTTTTTCAGCAACCTGCTAGCAGGCTGCCGAAAATGCCTGCGGTCTCAGGGGGCGGCTGCGAAGTCGAGCACGACTTCGGTGGCGAGGCCCGCCGTCACGGTGACGGCGGCGCGGCGCTCGCCGAGCTCCGGGTGCCATGCGATCAGGGTGTGGTCGCCGGTTGGTGGGGCAGGGATCTCGAAGCCGCCGGCGGCGTCGGTGACGGCGAACCAGGGGTGGTCGAGAACTCCCAGGTGGGCCTTCATCCAGGGATGGGAGGCGCAGCTCACCTCGGCCATCAAGCGCGGTCGATCGAATCTCAGCTCGGACCGCATGCCTTCGAAGGGCTGCTCGAGACGCAGCTCGTTGCCGTCGGGTTGGGCGGTGACCGGCTGGTGCAGGGTGGGGTCGCCGTTCTCGAGCACCACCCGCTGGCCGACACGGAGGCCGACGACGGCGGGCTCGTATTGGCAACGCTTGGCGGTGATGGTGAGGGCTTCCCTGGGAGGCGGTCCAGGAACCGCCGACGGGGGTGGATCGGCGAGGTAGACGAAGACCCGCTCGAGGCCGTCTTCGATGGTCTCCGAAGCCGCCTCCTGGAGGGCGGCGCAGGTGGGGTCGATGCGGCCGATCTCGGTCGCGCTCGGTCGCGCCTCACCGGTGAAGAGAGCTTGTCCGCGAAGGCGTGTCGGGGCGATCTCGACGGGCTCTTCCGGCGGCGGTGGGGAGGCGCCGCAGGCGAGCACGGCAAGAGGTAAGAGAAGGCGCAGAAAAGGCAGCATCGCGGGCTTCCGTGGGCGCCCGCCGATCACTCGCGGGTGGGGCGATTATACTGCCCGATCGATCTTGAGTCGCTGTCTTTTCGAGCGTAGAATGCGGCAGTTCCATCCCGGCGCGCCCGGGCAGCCTCCTAGCACTCGACATCAGGGCCCCTTGCGTCATAGTCTCTGTCTCGATAGGATCTCAACAGGCTTGTGAAATTTTTCACAAAGCCCTCTTGATATAGGCCGCTTCGTCCTGCGAAGTGTGGCTTGTTTGACGGGAGCACTAACGGATGCCGCAAATCTTCCACAAGAGTGCGAATGCCCTCGCGCGGGTAAGCATCGTCTTGGGGTTGGGAACTCTCGCCGGATTGGTGTGGGCTGGTGCGACGATCAGTACGTCGGGCTATGTCACCGGTGAGGATGTGGTCATCAGCCAGCCGGTGCCCTTCTCCCACGATCATCACTTCAAGGGCCTCGGCATCCACTGCCTCTACTGCCACACGACCGTCGAAGAGTCGGCCTTCGCGGGGATTCCCCCGACCGAAACCTGCATGAATTGCCACAAAGAGATCTGGACCAATGCCGAGCTGCTCGAGCCGCTCCGCGAGTCCTATCGCAGCGGCATTCCGATCGAGTGGGAGCGCCTCCACGATACGCCCGACTACGTGTACTTCAACCACAGCGTGCACATCGCCAAGGGCATCGGCTGTGAGTCCTGCCATGGCCGCGTCGACGAGATGCCGCTGATGATTCAGGCCGAATCGCTGACCATGGCCTGGTGCCTCGACTGCCACCGCGATCCGGCGCAGCACGTTCGGCCGCGGGAAGAGATCTACACCTTCGGTTGGGTTCCGCCGATTCCGCAGTCCGAGCTTGGGCCACAACTGGTCGAAGAATATGAGATTCAGAGCGTCACTAATTGCTCCGCGTGCCATTACTAGGTCGTCGTCGGCAACGGACGACATGGAGAGGGTACTGAAGGCATGGATATCCTGAAGATCTTGAAGGAGCAAGAGGAGCCGCCCAGCATCGCTGCGCCTCGAGTCGACCTGACCGAGATCCGCGAGCGCTTGGAAAAGGCCGAGGGGCGCCAGTTCTGGCGCAGCCTCGATCAGCTCGCCGACACGGAGGAGTTCCGTGAGCTGGTGTTCCGCGAGTTCCCGCGGCAGGCCAGCGAGTGGGCCGGCGGCGCCACCAGTCGGCGCCGGTTCCTGCAGCTGATGAGCGCCTCCCTCGCCCTCGGTGGTCTCACCGGCTGCGTCAAGCAGCCGAGCGAGAAGATCGTGCCTTACGTTCGGCAACCTCCCGAGGTCAAGCCGGGCACGGCGCTCAAGTTCGCCACCATGACCTCTCTCGGCGGCTACGCCGCGTCGCTGTTGGCGGAGAGTCACACCGGTCGGCCGACCAAGCTCGAGGGCAATCCTCAGCATCCGGCGAGCTTGGGAGCCTCGGACGCCTATTCGCAGGCCAAGCTGCTCGACCTCTACGATCCCGATCGATCGCAGCAACTCAAGGACTCTGGCCGGCCGCGGACCTGGGACGCCATGGTCGCGGACCTCCAGCCGCGACTCGAGGCGATGGCCGCCCTCGGCGGTGCCGGGCTGCACGTCCTGACCGGCAAGGTCTCCTCGCCGACCCTCGCCAAGCAGTTCGACCAGCTGCGCGAGAAGATGCCGCAGGCGCGCTGGCACTGCTGGGAGCCGGCGTCGGCGCATCCGGCGTCGGAGGCCCAGCGTCAGGCCTTCGGGCGACCCGTCGAGGTGCGCTACGACCTGTCGCAGGTCGATGTCCTGGTGACCCTCGACTCCGACTTCCTCACCCGCGGTCCAGGAAGTCTGCGCTACGCCGGCCAGTTCGGTGAACGGCGCCGCATCTGGGAGATCGATCCCGAAAGCGTCAAGAACGTTTCGGGCGGCCACGGTCACGGTGGCGACCATGGTGATGACGGCCACGGATCCGGCGATGATCACGGCGGGCAGGAAGCGCACGGCGAGGCCTCCGACCATGCGGCCGTCGAAGACCACGATGGCGGCGCTCCCGGTCCCAAGGCGGGGGAGCGCAAAATGGCGCGCTTCTATGCCCTCGAAGCGTCTCCGACGTCGTCTTCGACGCTCGCCGATCACCGCCTGCCTCTGACGCCGGCGGACCTCACCCGCGCCGCCGCCGCCCTGGCGGCCCGCGTCGGTGTGGCGGGGGCGACGGACTCGGCGCCGGCTGCGGCCGAAGAGATGATCACCGTGATCGCCGAGGACTTGAAAGCGGCTGGCAAGGCCGCCCTGGTGGTCGCCGGTCGCTATGCCGATCCGGCGCTGCAGGTGTTGGCCTTCGCCATCAACGAGGCGCTTGGTAGCAGCGCCATCTCCTTCAGCGAGACGATCGACGCCAATCCGGTCGAGCAGATTTCCGATCTCGCCGATCTGGTCGACTCGATGAACTCCGGTCGTGCCGACTTAGTGGTGATTCTCGGTGGCAATCCGGTGTTCGATGCGCCGGCCGAGCTGGGCTTCGGTGATGCCCTCCTGAAGGCGACGGAGGCGATCTACCTCGGCCCCTATGAGAACGAGACCTCGAATCGCTGCCGCTGGCACGTGCCCGAGCTGCACTTTCTCGAGACCTGGGCCGATGCGCGCTCTTACGACGGAATCGCCACCCTGGCGCAGCCCCTGATCGAGCCCCTCTACTGGCCCTGTAAGTCGGCGGGACAGATCGTTTCGATGCTGGCGGGACGGACCGACGCCACCGACTACGACTCGGTGCGGACCTACTGGGAGGAACAGGGCCTCGATGAAGATGCCTGGCGCCGGGCGGTCCACGATGGCTTCGTTGCCGATACGGAAGCGCCGGCGGTCGCCTTGGCCGTCGCGCCGGCCGCCATCGCCAACGCCTCGAGCTCTGCCGCCACCACCCCGGTGGGGGATCTCGAGCTCAGCCTGCGCCCGGACCCGACCATCTGGGACGGTCGTTTCGTCAACAACGGCTGGTTGCAGGAATGTCCCAAGCCGCTCACCAAGCTGACCTGGGACAATGCCTTCCTGATCGGTCCGAGCACCGCCGAGAGCCTCGGCTTGAACAACAACGATCGCGTCGACCTGACGGTCGGCGAGCGCACCCTCTCGGGGGTCGCGGTGTGGATCCAGCCGGGGATTCCGGCGGGTGCCGCGACGCTGCACTTCGGCTACGGCGGCAAGGGCCTCGGGCGGGTCGGTGCGGGTACCGGATTCAACACCTACGCCATCCGGCAAAGCGCTCATCTGTGGACCTGCCCGGTGACCCTGCGCAAGGCGTCGGGAACCTACGAGCTGGCTTCGACCCAGGACCACGGCAGCATGGAGGGCCGTCATCTGGTGCGCACGGCGACCCTCGACGAGTACTACCATCACGCCGATTTCGCCAAGCACAAGGTCCATCGTCCGACCGTTGAGCAGTCGATGTACCCGCCTCACAAGAGTCGCTACGCCTGGGGTATGGCGATCGACCTCAACAGCTGTCTCGGCTGCGGAGCCTGCGTCATCGCCTGCCAGGCGGAGAACAACATTGCGGTGGTGGGCAAGGACCAGGTCCTCAAGGCGCGCGAGATGCACTGGCTGCGCATCGACCGCTACTACTCCGGTGACCTCGACAACCCCGAGGTCTACCAGCAGCCGGTGTCGTGCCAGCACTGCGAGCAGGCGCCCTGCGAGGTGGTCTGCCCGGTGGCGGCGACGGTGCACAGTCCGGAAGGTCTCAACGACATGGTTTACAACCGTTGCGTCGGGACCCGGTACTGCTCCAACAACTGCCCCTACAAGGTGCGGCGCTTCAACTTCTTGCAGTACTCGGACATCACCACCGAGAGCCTCAAGCTGGGGCGCAACCCCAACGTCACGGTGCGCAACCGCGGCGTGATGGAGAAGTGCTCCTACTGCGTGCAGCGCCTCAACAAGGCCCGCATCGCGGCCAAGGTGGAGCAGCGCAGCGTCACCGACGAGGATTTGCTCACCGCTTGCCAGCAGGCCTGCTCGACGAAGGCGATCCGCTTCGGCAACATCAACGACGAGACCGCGGGGGTGACGGCTTGGAAGAACCTGCCCCTCAACTACGGCCTGCTCGAAGAGCTCAACACGCGCCCGCGGACGACCTATCTGGCGAGGGTCACCAACCCCAACCCCAAGCTGGAGAGGACCTAGACCATGGCGACGATGGATCCTCGACCCCTGATCGAGCCCGGTGTCCCGCCGGTCATTACCGGCGAGCACACGCCGGGATCGGTGACGGACGACATCACGCGGCCGATCTTCGGTACCACCAAGCCTTGGTGGTTGGTGGGCCTGGCGGCGAGCTTCGCCCTCTTGATGCTGTTCTTGATGGCCGCTGCCAAGCTGGTTACCGAGGGCACCGGGATCTGGGGCCTGAACATTCCGGTGGCTTGGGGTTTCGCCATCATCAACTTCGTCTGGTGGATCGGCATCGGTCACGCCGGTACCCTGATCTCGGCGATTCTGCTGCTCTTCCGGCAGGACTGGCGAACCTCCATCAACCGCTTCGCCGAGGCCATGACGCTGTTCGCCGTGGCCTGCGCCGGGATGTTCCCGATTCTCCACTTGGGGCGCCCCTGGCTGTTCTACTGGTTGATGCCCTATCCCAACCAGATGAGCCTCTGGCCGCAGTTCCAGAGCCCGTTGATCTGGGACGTGTTCGCGGTCTCGACCTACGCCACCGTCTCGCTGCTGTTCTGGTTCACCGGCCTGATCCCGGACCTCGCCTCGCTGCGTGATCGCGCCAAGAACATCTGGATCAAGCGCCTGGCGGGGATCTTCTCCCTCGGCTGGCGGGGCTCCTCCAAGCACTGGCAGAACTACGAGTCCCTCTACCTCCTGCTCGCCGGCCTGTCGACGCCGCTGGTGCTCTCGGTGCACACGGTGGTCAGCTTCGACTTCGCCATCAGCATCGTGCCGGGTTGGCACACCACCGTGTTCCCGCCCTACTTCGTCGCTGGAGCGGTGTTCGCGGGCTTCGCCATGGTGTTCACTCTGATGCTGCCCCTGCGGCCGCTCTTCGGCCTGCACAACTTCATCACCGATCGTCATCTGCAGGCGATGGCCAAGGTCATGCTGACCACCGGCTTGATCGTGGCCTACGGCTACATCGTCGAGATCTTCGTCGCTTGGTACAGCGGCAACACCTACGAGTGGTACATGGTGAAGAACCGCTTCTTCGGTCCTTTCGCCTTCCAGTACATGATGCTCTGGGTGTGCAACATCGTCATTCCGCAGTTCCTGTGGATCAAGAAGGTGCGCACCTCGCCGTGGATCCTGTGGCTGATCTCGATGGCGATCAACGTCGGCATGTGGCTGGAGCGCTACATCATCGTGGTGGTCAGCCTGTCGCGCGACTTCCTGCCATCGTCCTGGGACGTCTATGCGGGCACGCGCTGGGACTGGGCGGTCTACGTCGGCACCATCGGTCTCTTCATGACTCTGATCTTCTTGTTCATTCGCTTCCTGCCGGTGATCTCGATCTTCGAGGTGCGGCATCTGGCGCATGAGAAATCCCATCACTGAGGCGGCACCATGAGCAGCGATCAGCTCTACGGCCTGATGGCCGAGTTCCCGAACCCGGAGACGCTCACGGAGGCGGCCCGCAGGACGCACAAGGCGGGGTATCGCCTGGTCGACGCCTTCACGCCTTACCCGGTGGAGGCCCTGTGGGAGGCTCTCGAGCACAAGCGCTCCTGGGTGCCGGCGGTGGTTTTGACCGGTGGCATCTGCGGCGGTCTCGGTGGTCTGACGCTGCAGTACTGGAGCAGCGTCATCCACTATCCGATGATCGTCGGCGGCCGCCCCTTCGGCGCCTGGCCGGGCTGGGTGGTGGTGACCTTCGAGTGCACCATTCTGCTGGCCGCCATCTCCGGCCTGCTGGGGATGATTTTGCTCAACAAGCTGCCGCAGCCTTACCACCCGGTCTTCAATGTCGAGTCGTTTCGCAAAAAGGCGTCCAGCGAGGGCTTTTTCCTGTTGATCGAGTCTGCCGACGAGCAGTTCGATCACGCCGGTACGAAGTCCTTCCTGCAGGGCTTGAATCCCATCGAGGTGTCTGACGTTGAAGAGTAGAGCGACGACTCTGTTGCTGGCCCTCGTCCTCGTCGGCTCCTTCGGCTGCCGCCAGGGGATGTTCGACCAGGCGAAGTACGAGCCGCTCGAAAAGAGCGACTTCTTCGACGACGGTGCTTCGGCGCGGCCGCTGCCGGCGAACACCATCGCTCGCGGCTTCCTGCGCGATGACCGCGCCTTCTGGTTCGGCGTCGACGCTGACGGCCAGGCCGTGGATCGGATCCCGCGACCGGTCGACGCCGCCATGCTCAAGCGCGGTCAGCAGCGTTATGCGGTCTTCTGCTCGCCCTGTCACGGCATGACCGGCGAAGGCAACGGCGTGATCGTGCAGCGCGGCTACCCGGTACCGAGCTCCTTTCACGAGCAGCGTCTGCGGGACATGCCGGACGGCTATTTCTTTAGCGTGATCAGCGAGGGCTTCGGCCGCATGCCGAGCTACCGCAGTCAGATCACGGCCGAGGATCGCTGGGCCATCACCGCCTTTCTGCGCGTCTTGCAGCAGAGCCAGGGCATGTCGTTGGAAGGGCTGCCGGCCGCCGAGCGCCGGGCCTTCGAAGAAGCTCTCGCGGCGCCGGCCGACGAGCACGATTCTGATCACGGAGCGAGTGCACACTGATGAGCGATTCGATGGCTACGCAACGACCCGAGCCGGCCTTCTATCAGGCGCCTGCGGACCTCGGGGGGCTTCAGCGGCTGGCGCTCGTCATCGGTGGCCTGGCGGCCGCCGGCTGCCTCCTGGGCTTTTTCTCGGACAGCCCTCAGTTCTACCGCTCCTACTTGGTGGGTTGGTTCTTCGTGCTCTCGATTCCCCTCGGTTGCTTGGGTTTCTGCATGATCCAGCACCTCACCCAGGGGACCTGGGGCCTGCTCGCCCGGCGCATCTATGAAGCGGCCGCCCAGTCCATCGTGGCGCTCTTCTTCCTCGGTTTGCCGATCGTCTTCGGCGGCTTCAGCTCGCTCTACATCTGGGCGACGCCGGAGAAGGCGCCGCCGGAGCTGGTGCACCTGCTGCACCACAAGGAGCCCTGGCTCAACCCGTCGGCGGTGACCCTGCGCTACTTCATCGTCTTCGCCGTCTGGCTCGGTCTGGCCTTTTTGCTCACCCGCCTGTCGAATCGCCAAGACAGCACCGGCAACGTTCGCTTGTCGCGCAAGATGCGGGTGGTGGCGGCCCCCGGACTGGTGCTCTTCGTCTTCTCGATCACCGTCGCCGCCTTCGACTGGCTGATGTCGATCGAGCCGGCCTGGTTCTCGACCCTCTACGGCGTCTGGTTCATCGCCGCCATGGGCCTGGGGGCACTCTGCTTCACGGTCATCCTGATGAATCGGTTGCAGCGTGCGGAGCCGCTGTCGCGCTACGTCGATCGCAGTCATTTCCACGACTGGGGCAAGCTGATGCTGGCCTTCGTCATGCTGTGGGCCTACTTCACCTTCTCGCAGTTCCTGATCATCTGGTCCGGAAACCAGCTCGAGGAGACGGAGTGGTACTTCCACCGCCTGCGCAACGGCTGGGGACCTTTCGCCGTCTCCCTCTTCGTACTGCACTTCTTCGTGCCCTTCGCGCTGCTGCTGTCGCGCGATGTCAAGCGCAACACTCGCCTGCTGGCGGTGGTCGCCGCCTTCCTGCTGGTGATGTGCTGGTTCGACATCTTCATGCAGACGGTGCCGAGCTATCTCAAGAAGGGGCCGGTGGTTCACTGGCTCGACCTCGCCGCACCGCTCGCCGTCGGTGGACTCTGGCTCGCCACCTTCGTCCACTTCGTGCGAAGACGACCTCTCCTGCCCTACAACGATCCTTACCTCAAGGAGCCCGCCGATGGCTGATCACTCTCAGGATCCGGATGCGGAGCTGACGCTGGGTGGCATCCTGTGGACCGCCGCCGGCACGGTCATCATCACTGTGGTGGCGGCGGCTCTGATGTGGCTCCTCGGGGATGTCTTGCGCGATGGTCTCGCCGAGGATCAGGCGCCGATGACGCCGATGGAGATGCGGCGCGTGGAAGCGGCCCTGGCCGACGAGCAGGCTCGCGAAGCGATGCGGGTGCCGTCCCGTCCGACGCTCATCCTGCCGGACCACGTCGCCCTGCCACCGGGGCCCAATCTCGAGCTGGTGGAAGGGCACGAGATCGACGTTCTGCGGGTTTACGAGGAGGAGGTCCTCGACAGCTACGGCTGGGTCGATGAGGCCGCCGGGACGGTGCGTATTCCGATCGACCGGGCTCTCGAGATGGCGGCCCAGGGGCAGCTCGGCAGCTTCTCGGAACCGACCGCCGAGGTGGTCGACGCCGCCTCGGAAGACGAGGCCGACGATGCCGCTCCGGAAGAAGAGGCCGATGATGGCTAGACTCGCCGCCTTCGCCGTCGCTTTCCTGCTCGCCAGCGGAGCCTTCGCTCAGGCCTACGCGCCGATGGGGCCGGCTCCGATGGGCCTCGATGCCGCCGCTTCGGATCTGCCGGCACCGCTGCGCGAGGTCGGCTTCGACCAGAACCTCGGCGGCCAGCTGCCGCTCGATGCGCCCTTCCTCGACAGCACCGGGAACCCGGTGGTGTTGGGCGACTTCTTCGGCGACAAGCCGGTGGCCCTGACCCTGGTCTACTTCGACTGCCCGATGCTGTGCCCGATGACCCTCGATGGTGTCGCCCGCAGCCTCAAGGCCCTCGCCTTCAATATCGGCGCCGACTACGAGATGGTGGTGGTCGGCTTCGACCCGAGCGAGGGCCCTGAGCTCGCCGCCGAGGCCCGGCAGCGCGCGATCCAGCGCTATGGTCGGATCAACACCGAGCAGGGGTGGCATTTCCTGACCGGCGACGAAGAGTCGATTCGTCGGGTCGCCGAGGCGGTGGGCTTTCGCTACACCTGGGACGAAGAGCGCGGCGAGTTCGCCCACGCCGCCGGGTTGATTCTCAATACGCCAGACGGTGAGATCGCGCGCTATTTCTTCGGCATCGACTATCCGCCCAAGGACCTCCGTCTCGGCTTCGTCGAGGCCGGCAGCGGCACCATTGGCAATCCCATCGACCAGATTCTTCTCTACTGCTTCCACTACGACGCCGTCACCGGCCGCTACACCGCCGTCACGATGAACATCGTGCGCATCGCCGGCCTGCTGACGGTGGCGATTCTCGTGACCTTCATCGTCGTGATGGTGCGGCGCGAGAAATCCAAGTCTGTCACCGACCTGAGGACCGCCTAGCATGTGGTCGGATTTTCCCCTGTTTCCTCGAGCTGCTTCGACCATCGCGCGGGATGTCGATGCCCTCTACTTCGTGTGGGTGGGTATCAGCCTGTTCTTTTTCTTCTTCATCGCCGCCCTGATCACCACCTTCTTCATCAGCTTTCGGCGCCGTGCCGGTCATCAGTACGGCTCCGCCGGCGACCTCAAGACGCTCCCCCTGGAGCTCACCTGGTCCGGCATCCCGCTGGTGATCACGCTGGTGATGTTCGGCTGGGGCGCCCAGGTCTTCTTCGAAGCGTCGCGTACGCCGGCGGACGCTGACAGCTACTTCGCCGTCGGCAAGCAGTGGATGTGGAAGTTTCAGCATCCCGAAGGGGTGCGCGAGATCAACGATCTCCACATCCCCGTCGGCCGTCCGATCAAGCTGACGATGACCTCCGAGGATGTCATTCACTCCTTCTACGTACCGGCATTCCGGGTCAAGAAGGATGTCGTCCCCGGTCGTTACTCGACGGTCTGGTTCGAGGCCACCGAGCCGGGCAGATATCATCTGTTCTGCGCCGAGTTCTGCGGCACTGAACACTCGGTGATGATCGGTAGCGTCTACGCCCTGACGCCGGAGGATTACGAGACCTGGCTGGCGACCGGCGATACCGGTCCGCCGGTACAGGTCTCCGGCGCCGAGCTCTTCGACCAGCTGAGCTGCTCGACTTGCCACCAGGGCGCGGATCAGATCGATGACGGGATTCGATTGGCCCGTGGACCTCATCTCGAGGGCGTCTTCGGTACCGAACGGACCCTCGTCAGCGGTAGCACGGTGGTCGCCGACGAGAGCTATATCCGCAACTCGATCATCAATCCTCAGTCGCAGATCGTGGCTGGCTGGCAGCCGATCATGCCGACCTTCAAGGGGCAGGTGACCGAAGAGCAGATCAACGCCTTGATCGACTACATCAAGTCCCTCGAGGTGCCCCAGACGGCGCAGCAGAACGTTGTCGCTCCCCCCAACGCTTCCAATGCGGGCTAGAGAGACGTCATGAGCACTCACGCAGCTGAACTCGGTAGCAACTATCTGACCAACGGCTTTAGCCTCAAGTCCTGGTTGCTGACCAAGGACCACAAGCGGATCGCGATCCTCTACATGATCTCGATCACCTTCTTCTTCATCCTCGGTGGTCTGTTCGCTTTCGCCGTCCGCCTGGAGCTCCTCACTCCCGCCGGCGACTTGATGGAGGCGGACACCTACAACCGCATGTTCACCATGCATGGCGTGGTGATGATCTTCTTCTTCCTGATTCCGTCGATCCCGGCGGTGTTGGGCAACTTCCTGGTGCCCTTGATGGTCGGTGCCAAGGACCTCGCCTTTCCGAAGATCAACCTCGCCAGCTGGTACGTCTACAACCTCGCCGGCATCATCACCCTCGGCGCGATCTTCATGGGCGGCGTCGATACCGGCTGGACCTTCTACACGCCGTTCTCGACCACCTATTCCAATAGCTATGTGGTCTTGACGGTGGTGGGCCTGTTCATCAACGGCTTCTCATCGATCTTCACGGGGCTCAATTTCATCGTCACCATCCACCGGATGCGTGCCCCGGGGCTGACCTGGTTCCGCTTGCCCCTGTTCATCTGGGGGCACTACGCCACCAGCCTGATCATCATGCTCGGAACGCCGGTGATCGCCATCACCTTGGCCTTGCTGGCGGCGGAACGCTCGCTCCATCTCGGCATCTTCGATCCCGCCCTGGGCGGCGACCCGATCTTGTTCCAGCACCTGTTCTGGTTCTATTCCCACCCGGCGGTCTACATCATGATCCTGCCGTCCATGGGAGTGATCAGCGAGATCATCTCGGCCTTTGCGCGGCAGAAGGTCTTCGGCTACCACTTCGTGGCCTTCGCCTCCATCGCCATCGCCATCCTCGGCTTCCTGGTGTGGGGCCACCACCTCTTCGTCAGCGGCCAATCGGTCTACGCCGGCTTGGTGTTCTCGGTGCTCTCGATGCTGGTCGGCGTGCCCTCGGCGGTGAAGGTGTTCAACTGGACTGCGACCATGTTCAAGGGCTCGATCTCGCGCGAGACGCCGATGCTCTATGCCCTCGGATTCATCGGTCTGTTCACCATCGGCGGTCTGACCGGCGTCATGCTCGCGACCCTCGGCTTCGACGTCCACGTCCACGACACCTACTTCGTCGTCGCCCACTTCCACTACATCATGGTGGGCGGGGCGATCATGGGCTATCTCGGCGGTATCCATTTCTGGTGGCCCAAGATGACCGGTCGCCTCTATCCCGAGTTCTGGTCGAAGCTCTCGGCGGGGTTGGTCTTCATCGGTTTCAACCTCACCTTCTTCCCGCAGTTCGTGCTCGGGTACCTCGGCATGCCACGCCGCTACTGGAGCTACCCGGACGAGTTCCAGGTGCTCAACGTACTGTCGACCGCCGGCGCGACGGTGCTGGGCGTCGGCTATGTCATGCCGCTGTTCTATCTGACCTATTCGCTGGCCTTCGGACGCGCCGCGGGAGACAACCCCTGGGGTGCCTACGGCCTCGAGTGGGAAACCACATCGCCACCACCGACGGAGAACTTCCACCACCAACCGGTGGTGACCGGCGAGGCCTACGACTACCCGAGCCTGGAGGCGAAAAGTGTCTGATTCCGCTTCGATGCTGGCGCATCATTTCGACGACCTCGATCAGCAGCGGGAGGCTTCCTCCCTCGGCATGTGGCTGTTCCTGGTCACTGAGATCATGTTCTTCGGCGTGCTCTTCTGCGCCTACTTGATCTACCGGGGCGCCAACTTCGCGGCCTTCGCCGAAGCCAGCCACTCCCTCGATATCGGACTCGGGGCCTTCAATACGGCGGTTCTCATCGGCAGCAGCCTCACCATGGCACTGGCGGTTTGGTCGGCGCAGGTGGGGCGGCGCAAGGCGACGGTTTGGTTTCTGGTGTTGACCATCATCCTGGGATCCGTCTTCCTCGGCGTCAAGGTGATCGAGTACAGCGCCAAGTTCGAGCATCACCACGTTCCCGGTGCGACCTTCGACTGGCATGCTCCCTACGGCGACCCGGTCAATCAAGATGGCGCCGAAATGTTTTTCAACCTCTACTTCGCGATGACCGGGCTGCATGCGATCCACATGGTGATCGGCATCGCGATCTTGGCCGTGCTGATCATTCCGGCCTGGCAGGGGAAGTTCACTCCCGAGTGGCACAACCCGATGGAGTGTCTCGGCCTCTATTGGCACTTTGTCGATATCGTTTGGATCTTCCTCTTCCCCTTGCTCTACCTGATCGGGCGCCACTGACGGCGAGGAGAATCCTGATGTCTCACCATGTGGTCTCTCGCAAGGTCTATCTGGCCATCTTTCTGGCCCTGATGGTGCTCACGGTGGTCACCGTGGCGGTGGCTTTCGTCGATCTCGGCGTTTTCAATGACATCGTCATGTTGACCATCGCGGTCACCAAGGCGGTGTTGGTGATCCTGTACTTCATGCACGTCAAGTACAGCGGCAAGCTGACGGCACTGACGGTGATAGCGGGCTTCTTCTTCTTTGTGGTCATGATCCTGCTGATCATGATGGACTACTGGACCCGTGGCTTCGTGACCTGAGCGCGGCGCCTGCGCCGGCCTTACCGAAGCCCCCTCGAAGGAGGGGGCTTTTTGGTGTCCGGTTTTTTGTTGACAGAGCGGCCAGGCTGTCAGCCTCCGTCGCGGCCAGGCACTCTACCCTTTGGAAGGGGACGTCCCGTGACGCACCTATTCGGCTGGGTAGGGAATCTAATGCGTACATGGTGGGATGAATTTTCTCCTCGGGTGGCGGTTATTTCGCCCCTTTCCAATACGATTCTTGTGTCGGAATCTTGACAGCAGTGATTCAGCACGAGCTGTGGAAAGGAGAGACGGATGCTGCGCAACCTAGCTGCCCCGAGCTTCCTTGGACGAGCCCTTTCGGTGACCCTCTTGCTGCTGCTCACCTCTTCGGTGCCGCTGGCTGGGGAGGCACCGGACACCGAGTTCTCCTACTCCCTGCGTCTGCGCCACGAGCTGTTCGATACACCGGCCGGTAATCCGGCGGCGGACCGCAGCTTCGACTTCGGAAATGGCAGGCTCCGGCTGGTGGGCGACATCGCCTGGGAACGGGTGGAGATCCACGGTGTCTTGCAGGGAGCCGCTAGCTTCGGTCTGCCGGAGAACGGTGCTTTCGGTATCGGACCGGTCTACACCGCGGCCAATGGCGGTGAGACCGATCCCGACCAGTTCGGTTTGGCCGAGCTTTCCGTTGCCTTCGTCGGCGACGAGTACGAGGTGCGTGCCGGCCGTCAGCGCTCGACGGCGGGATTCGAGACCAAGACCGGAGTTCAGCACCTCGACGGCATCAAGAAGCGGCGGCTGGCGGAACGCTTGGTGGGCAACTGGGATTGGGTCAACGTCGGTCGACGCTACGACGGCCTCTCCGCCTTCTGGGAGAGCGACACCGTGCATCTGGCGGGCTACGCCTATCGGCCGCTGGCGGGCGGCGTCAACTACGAGGACGCCTTCGATCAGCTCGACGACCTCACCGTGGTCGGTGCCACCGTCACCGGCAAGTACGGCGGTTGGTTGCCGTCCAGCGAGCTGCGCTTCTATGGCATCCAGTACGAAGACGATCGGCCCGGGGCTCGCGCCGCCAGCGGTGGTGAGCTCTCGATCACCACCTTGGGAGCCAGTGCTCTGTGGGGTGGCGATGATCGCGACCTGTTGATCTGGAGCGCTTTCCAGAGCGGTGATTGGGGGGTGAGCGATCACCAGGCCTTTGCTTTCCTGGTGGAAGGCGGGCGCAAGCTGGCGCTCGAGAAGGTCACCTGGACTCTGCGCGCTGGTCTGGCGCAGGCTTCCGGTGGTGCCGGTGACGATCACGAGACCTTCTTCAATCTTCTGCCGACGAACCACAAGTTCTACGGCTCCCTCGACTACAGCGCCTTCCAGAATCTGCGGGATGTCTATCTCGAGGGCCTGGTCACTACGGGTGGACCCTGGAAGCTGCGCCTCGCCGGTCACCTCTTTGAGCTGGTCGATCGCGACGACGCCTGGTATGGCGGTTCCGGGGCCTTCGACGAAGCCCGCCTGGGCTTTGCCGCCCGTCGTCCCGGGGGCGGTAGCTTCCGCGGTGAAAACATCGGCTCGGAGCTCGATCTCGACTTTTCCTACAAGCTACCCAAGGGCTTCACGTTGGCGGCCGGCGGTGGCTTCTTCTTCGGTGGCGATGCTGCCGAGGAGATTCTGGTGGAGGAGGCCGACGGCTCCTGGGCTTACCTCCAGGTGTCCTGGTCCGGCAAGCTCGGCGGCGACTGAGCCTCGCTGATCCGCGGTCTGGACCGGCGAGTCCGGAACCGATCTTGGCCTTCGTGAGGCGGCCTCCGGACGTCGTCTCACGCGGCCTCGGGAATGTTTTCGGTCCTCTCCGGTTGTGATCTCTCGACACCCATCTGGGAGAAATCGTGGGCAATAGCTTGCGGCGGGAGATTCAACAGAGTAAGCCGTTCAGTAGCCTCGAGGAGGAGGTCTTTCTGGCCTTGCTGCGCACTGCCGGCGTGCTCGAGCAGGCGGTGGCTGTTCGCCTCAAGGCCTGCGGTCTCACCACCACCCAGTACAACGTCCTGCGAATCTTGCGCGGCAGCGAGCCGGAGCCCTTGACCTGCGGCGAGGTCGGCAAGCGCATGGTGACGCCGGTGCCGGACGTCACCCGGTTGGTGGATCGATTGGAGCGTTCGGGCCTGGCCCGTCGGGAAAGGGCACAGACCGACCGACGGATCGTCATGGTGCGCATTACGGCGACCGGCCTCGAGGTGCTGGAGGATCTCGATGGGCCGGTCGACGATTGGCTGAGGGACCTCCTCGGTCACCTCTCTCGGGACGAGCTCGCTCGCCTCAACCAGCTGCTGGAGTCGGCCCGATCCTGTCTGTGAGGAATTTTATCGATCCAGTGTTTGTTATAACTAATATCGTTATGACTGACAATGAGGAAAGACCCATGAAAGTTGGAGGTTTGCACCACATCACGGCGATGGCGTCTTCGCCGCAGCGAAATCTGGAGTTCTATACCGAGGTGCTTGGTCTGCGTCTGGTCAAGCGGACGGTGAACTTCGATGATCCCGGGACCTACCACTTCTATTTCGGCGACCCGACCGGTCGGCCCGGCAGCCTGCTGACCTTCTTTCCCTGGCCTCTGGCGCGACGCGGCGCGATGGGCTCGGGGGAGACCACCACGGTCACGCTGGCGGTGGCGCAGGGCAGTCTCGGCGGCTGGCTCGATCGACTCGATCGCCACCAGGTCGAGCGTGAAGCTCCGCGGCAGCGGTTTGGTCGCGAAGGGGTTCGTCTGCGCGATCCCGATGGTCTGATCCTCGAGCTGGTCGAGGGCGTGGCGGAGCGCGGGCCGCACCTCGCCGGCGTGACCTTGCAGGTTCGTGACCTCGATCCCACCTCGGAGATGCTGGCGTCCGCTCCCTTCGACCTGTCGCTGATCGAAGAGGGCAAGGACCGGCGACGCTTCGAGTCCGCGACGGGAGAGGCGATCGATCTGGTCGCCGTGCCCCTCGTCGAGCGTGGTCGCCTGGGGGCCGGTAGCGTCCACCATGTCGCCTGGCGCGCTGCCGATGCGGCGGCTCAGCTCGCGCTGCGGAGTGCTCTGCTCGGTCGCGGTCTGTCGGTGACCCCGGTTCAGGACCGGCGCTACTTCGAGTCGATCTATTTCCGCGAGCCGGGCGGCGTGCTGTTCGAGATCGCGACCGATGGACCGGGCTTCCACCGCGACGAGGCACGCGCCGATCTCGGCCGAGCTCTCAAACTACCGCCCTGGCTGGAGAGCGAGCGCCGGCGCATCGAGGAGATGCTGCCGGAAGTGGACTTCGCCGAGGGTGGCGCCTCGGAGGACTCG